>JAJFMK010000188.1 GCA_021772215.1 Chlamydiota bacterium
CATACAATACGCCAGGTGACGCTCTTGGAGTACAGGTCATCGGCAACCTCGCTTATGTCGCTGATGGAAGCAGTGGCCTGCAAATCATCGATGTCAGCAACCCCGCAGCACCCACTTTGACAGGATCATACAACACGCCAGGTACTGCTTATTCAGTAGGCGTCGTCGAAAACCTCGCTTATGTCGCTGATTATTTCAGCGACATACAGATCATCGATGTCAGCAACCCCGCAGTACCCACCTCTAGAGGATTAAGCGAAACTCCGGGATTTCCTCGGGGAGTAAAAGTCATTAAAAACCTCGCCTATGTCGCTGATAATACCGCTGGGCTACAAATAGTTGAAGAGCAGAAGAAGTTGTCAGGTATGGCTAATAAAACAGCTGTTGGCAACTATGAAATCGAACTCATCGCCGAAGATCCTGAATTTAACCGTGCTACCTCTTCATTTATCCTTCGTGTCGAAGGACCACCTGTGGCAACAAATTCCATACCAAGCCAACTTGCCGATGTGGGCGTTCCCTTTAACTTCTTCATTGATCAAAGCGCTTTTCCTGATCCTAACAATGACGTTGTCTTCTACTCAGCTAAAAAAAGTGATCAAAGCCCTCTCCCCTCATGGCTGAACTTCTCACCCATTGGAATCTTTTCCGGTACTCCTCAGACGGCAGATATCGGGACAACAAATATCCGCGTCTTCGGCAATGATGGGATCGTGACACAGCAGGCGAACAGCACCTTCTTATTGACCGTTGAACATTTCCCTAAACTCGTCACTCCGATATCGAATCAGGCAGCTGCGACAAACCAACCCTATTCTTATACTGTGCCCGCTGGATCCTTTACAGACCAAGATGTGGCAGATACGTTAACCTATAGCAGCGGATCCCTTCCGTCGTGGCTTACCTTTAATCCGGCAAATCGAACATTCTCAGGAACGCCCTCCTCAGCTGATACAGGGACCTCAACAATTACGGTAACGGCAACTGATAGTCCAGGGGCAACCGTATCCACAACTTTCACCCTAACAGTCGGAGAACTTCCGGGGCTTCAAAACCCAATTCCAGATCAGTTGACTGCTGTAGGGACTCCCTATCTCTACTCCATTCCTGGTAATTCCTTCACCACACCTCCCGGAGAGTTTCTAACCTACAGAGCTACAAAAAGCGATGGCGGCGTCTTACCCGCCTGGCTTGGCTTTATTGCCCCAAGACTTGAATTTCAAGGAACGCCCCAGTCGTCTGATAAGGGCAGTGTTTCTCTGAAAGTGGTGGCTCGAGATTCAAAAGGGGGAACAGCTGAGAGCCTATTCAATCTCAACGTCGTCGATGCTCTATCGCAAGAGGTGGCACGCATCGGTGGTTCATTTGTCTATGCAATTCCAAATAACATGATCAGTGTGCCCCAAGGTCCTGTCACCTACACAGTGACCCTTGGCGACGGCTCCCCTCTGCCAGCCTGGATAAACTACAACCCCACAACCCAGATCATCTCTGGAGTCCCACCGACAGGCTCCGATGGAGCATATAGCTTATTAATCACTGCAGACGACAGCGTACAAGCTCCTGTTTTAGGCACTCTGAATATAAACGTAGAACCCAATGCCGCCCCAAAAGTGGTTAACCCGCTCTCCAGCCAAACTGCTCAGGTAGGACAGACCTACACCCTTGTCGTCCCAGATAACACCTTTGCCGATGCAAACGGTGATACCCTCACTTTAAGTGCAACAAGGGTGAATGGCAGAGTGCTCCCCTCCTGGCTAACTTTCTCCGATAGAACCTTAAGCGGAAAGCCAGGCCCTGGTGACACCGGAGCCTTTACGGACAAGACAATCCCCCTACAAATCTGCGCCACCGATGGGGACCAAAGCGCCTGCTCCGTCTTTGACCTAAGCGTCCAGGGAACCTCTAATGCAGAGATTGCTGTTGCAGTCCTTGGCCCCATGGCGGCACTGATTGGAGCTTCTTATGGCTGGTACAGCAAAAGAGGGGTCATTCTCAACCCCTGGAACCGCAAAAAATATGACAAGGGAACGAAGACTGCCTCTATAGGAATGCCATTCAACTACAAGTTCGAAACCCCTGAGAATGAGATCAAGTTGGTCAAAGCCTTCAACGGAAGAAGAATGCTAGGTGGACTTCCCGCCCCTCAATATTTAAATGAGAGAGGCTGGCTAGAGTGGCTCAAGCATGATAGATCTATTGCAGGAGGAAAGCTGCTTCCAAGTTGGTTGACGTATAACGAAGGAAAAGGGTTATTGACAAGTTCACGAGAGCCTCAAACAGAAGATCAAGGTCGATACATCCTCAGAGCTTTCGGTCATGGCGGGGTAATCTTAGAGGAGGTTAGGCTTGATGTTGGTGGCGCAAGCAGCAAGACTGTAGAAATGAATGAGTTTTAAAAAGAGGAACAAATGAGACAGGTCCAAAGAAGCAATCACCCTCAAACAAACCAATCGAGCTTCATCCAACAGCTTTCAAGAGGAACAGCCCTCATTAGCGCTATAGCCGGATCGCTGCTTTTCGGAGCTACAAAGGCGACCGAAAGTCTAGCTAGCCATACTGCAAAAAGAGCGGGAATTCCTCCTGAGGTTAAGGGAGCTGTTACTCCACAATCTACATTTCCTGGAACTCTATTTTCATTATCGATTCTCCCAAGCGACTATTTCCTAGATCCCGATTCCGGTAGATTTTCAATACATGCAGTCGAAAAGGGAAAACAGACCTTACCTAGTTGGTTGGAACTCACGTTTGAAAATTTGCAAATTGCAGGATTATATAGTACACCAGGCAATGTTCAAGACGTGGAAGTCGTCGAGAACCTCGCCTATCTCGCTGATGGCAACAGTGGCCTGCAGATCGTCGATGTCACAAACCCTGCAGCACCCGCATTGACAGGCTCATACAATACGCCAGGTTCTGCTTATTCCGTACACGTCATCGAAAACCTCGCGTATGTCGCTGATGATACCAGTGGCCTGCAGATCATCGATGTGAGTAACCCCGCAGCACCCACATTAACAGGCTCATACGATACTCCCGATAGTGCAAGAGGATTACAAATCGTCGGAAACCTCGCCTATGTCGCTGATGGAAGCAGTGGCCTACAGATCATCAATATCACTAACCCCTCAGCACCCTCATTTATAGGTTCATACGACACTCCAGACCTTGCTAGAACATTACAAATCATTGGAAATCTCGCTTATGTAGCTGATTATACCAGTGGCCTGCAGATTATCGATGTGAGTAACCCCTCAGCACCCACATTAGCAGGCTCATACAATACTCCGAGTTATGCTTGGGGATTACAAGTGATCGAAAATCTCGCTTATGTCGCTGATTTTCACGGTGGCCTGCAGATCATCGATGTCAGCAATCCCGCAGCACCCGCATTTAGAGGCTCATACATTACGCCAGATGATGCTCTTGGAGTACAAGTCATCGGCAACCTCGCTTATGTCTGTGATGATGCCAGTGGCCTGCTAATCATCGATGTGAGCAACCCCGCAGCACCTACTTTAAAAAGCTCATACAATACTCCAGGTGAGGCTTGGAGAGTGCAAGTCATCAAAAACCTCGCTTATGTCGCTGATTATAATGGTGGCCTACAAATAATTGAAGAGCAGAAGAAATTGTCAGGCATTGCTAATCAAACAGCTGTTGGCAACTACGAAATCGAACTCATCGCCGAAGATCCTGAATTTAACCGTGCTACCTCTTCATTTATCCTTCGTGTCGAAGGACCAACTGTGGCAACAAATCCCATACCAAACCAACTTGCCGATGTGGGCGCTCCCTTTAACTTCTTCATTGACCAAAACGCCTTCCCCGATCCGAACAACGACGTTGTCTTCTACTCAGCTAAAAAGAGTGACCAAAGCCCTCTCCCCTCATGGCTGAACTTCTCACCCATTGGAATCTTTTCCGGTACACCTCAGACGGCAGATATCGGGACAACAAACATCCGCATCTTCAGCAATGATGGGATTGTAACACAGCAGGCTAACAGCACATTTTCACTAATCGTTGAACATTTTCCCACAGTTACCGCCCCAATCCCGAGTCAGGCCGCTGCAACGGATCTGCCCTACACCTATACTTTGCCCGCCGAAACTTTTACAGACCAAGATGTGGGAGATACGCTAACCTATAGCAGCGATTTCCTTCCCTCCTGGCTTAGCTTTAGTTCAGCAAACCGAACATACTCAGGAACGCCCTCCTCAGTTGATACAGGGACCTCAACAATTACGGTAACGGCAACTGATAGTCCAGGGGCAACCGTATCTACAATCTTCACCCTAACAGTCGGAGAGCTTCCGGGGCTTCAAAACCCAATTCCTGACCAGCTAGCAGCTGTAGGGACTCCCTATCTCTACTTCATTCCTGGTAACACCTTCACCACACCTCCCGGAGAGCTTTTAACCTACAGAGCGACGAAATGCGATGGCGGCGTCCTACCTGCCTGGCTTGGCTTTGTCGGGCCAAGATTAGAGTTTCAAGGAACACCTCAATTTTCTGATAAGGGTAGCGTCTCTCTAAAGGTTATTGCTGAGGACACAAAAGGCGGTTCTGCCGAGAGCCAATTCGATCTCAAGATCGTCGACGCTCTTTCTCAAGAAGTGGGACGCATCGGCGGATCTTTTGTCTATACGGTTCCAAACGATATGATTTCTAATCCCCAAGGCCCTGTCATCTACACAGTAACCCTTGGCGACGGCTCCCCTCTACCGCCTTGGCTAAACTATAACCCAACAACGAATATCCTCTCTGGAGTACCACCTGCAGGATCCGAGGGAACTTATCGCGTCTTAATCTCAGCGGACGATAGCGTACAGGCACCTGTTTTAGGCACTCTGTCTTTAAGCGTAGGACCCAATACAGCCCCTAAAGTCGTAAATCCAATCTCCAGTCAATCCGCTCAGGTAGGACAAGCCTACACCCTTGTCGTCCCAGATAATACCTTCGCAGATGCAAACGGTGATACCCTCACCTTAATTGCTACAAGGGTGAATGGCAGAGCTCTCCCCTCCTGGCTAACTTTCTCGGATAGAACCTTAAGCGGAAAGCCAGGCCCTGGTGACACCGGAGCCTTTACAGACAAAACAATCCCCCTACAAATCTGCGCTAACGATGGTGACCAAGAGGCGTGCTCCGTCTTCGATCTAAGCGTCCAAGGAACCTCTAATGCCGAGACAACTCTTGCTGTCATCGGCCCCCTAGCGGCAACTGGTGGATTAATCTTAGGCTGGTATAAAAAGAGAGGCGCCATTCTCAATCCATGGAATCGCACAAAATATGACAAGGGGACGAAGGTGGTCTCCATAGGAATGCCCTTTGCCTACAAATGGGTAACCTCTGCAGATGATATCAAGCTAGTTAAGGCCTTCAATGGAAGAAAAATGCTAGGTGGGCTTCCCGCCCCTAAGTACTTAAATGAAAAGGGCTGCCTCGAATGGATGAAACATGATGAACCGATCTCAGGGGGAAATCTGCTTCCAAGTTGGCTGGAGTACAGCGAAAAAAAGGGGTTATTGACAAACTCACGATTACCTCAAACAGAAGATCAAGGCCTCTACACCATCAGAGCTTTTGGTCATGGTGGGGTAATCTTAGAAGAGATTAGACTTGATGTTGGTGGCACGAGCAGCAAAGCTGTAGAAATGTATGAGTTATAGAAAGAGGAACAAATGAGACAGGTCCAAAGAAGCAATCACCCTCAAACAAATCAATCGAGCTTCATCCAACAGCTTTCAAGAGGAACAGCCCTCATTAGCGCTTTAGCCGGATCTCTGCTTTTCGGGGCTGCAAAGGCGACCGGGAGCTTAGCTAGCCAAACAGCTAGAAGAGCGGGAACTCCTCCTGAGGTTAAGGCAGCGGTTAGTCCTCAATCTACATTTCCTGGAAACCTTTTTTCATTATCGATTCTTCCGAGTAACTATTTCCTAGAACCCGATTCCGGTCAACTTACAATCAGTGCAGTTGAAAAGGAAAAAGAGACCCTACCTAACTGGTTGGAACTGGAGGCTGAAAATTGGCAAATTGCGGGATCCTACAATACGGCAGGTAGTCCCAGAAACGTACAAGTCATCGGCAACCTCGCTTATGTCGCCAGTGGTAACAGTGGCCTGGAGATCATCGATATCACTAACCCCGCAGCACCCATATTGACAGGCTCATACAATACTCCGAATCTTGCAAATGACTTACAAGTCGTTGGCAACCTCGCTTATGTCGCTGATTTGGGCAGTGGCCTGCAGATCATCAATGTCACGAATCCCGCAGCGCCCACTTTTGTCGGTTCATACAACACGCCAAGTAATGCTTACTCCTTACACGTCGTCGAAAACCTTGCCTATGTCGCTGATGATGCCAGTGGCCTGCAGATCATCGATGTTAGCAACCCCACAGCACCCATATTAGCAGGATCATACAATACGCCAGGTGACGCTCTTGGAGTACAGGTCATCGGCAACCTCGCTTATATCGCTGATGGAAGCAGTGGCCTGCAGATCATCAATGTAACTAACCCTGCATCACCTACATTAACAGGCTCATACAATACTCCGAGTATTGCTTGGGGGTTACAAATCATTGGAGACCTCGCCTACATTGCTAATTTTGCCAGTGGCCTGCAGATCATCAATGTCACGAATCCTGCAGCGCCCACATTTATCGGCTCATCCGAAACTTCGGGTATTGCTAATGACGTACAAGTCATCGGTAACCTCGCTTATGTCGCTGATAGCGGCAGTGGCCTCCAAGTCATTGATGTAAGCAACCCCGCAGCGCCTACTGTAAAAAGCTCATCTACCACGACAGGTGGTGCCAATGGATTACAAGTCATTAAAAATCTCGCTTATATCGCTGATTTTAACGATGGGTTACAAATATTTGAAGAGCAGAAAAAATTATCCGGTGTTGCTAATAAAACAGCTATTGGCAACTACGAAATCGAGCTCATTGCCGAAGATCCTGAATTTAACCGTGCTACCTCTTCATTTATCCTTCGTGTCGAAGGACCACCAGTGGCAACAAATCCAATACCAAGCCAACTTGCCGATGTGGGCGTCCCCTTTAACTTCTTCATTGATCAAAGCGCCTTTCCTGATCCTAACAACGACGTTGTCTTCTACTCAGCTAAAAAGAGTGATCAAAGCCCTCTCCCCTCATGGTTGAACTTCTCGCCCATTGGAATCTTTTCCGGTACACCTCAGACGGCAGATATCGGGACAACAAATATCCGCGTCTTCGGCCATGATGGGATCGTGACACAGCAGGCGAACAGCACCTTCTTATTGACCGTTGAACATTTCCCTAAACTCGTCACTGCGATATCGAATCAGGCAGCTGCGACAAACCAATCCTATTCTTATACTGTGCCCGCTGGATCCTTTACAGACCAAGATGTGGCAGATACGTTAACCTATAGCAGCGGATCCCTTCCCTCCTGGCTTACTTTTTATCCGACAAATCGAACATTCTCAGGAACGCCAACAGCTGGCGATAACGGCTCATCGCCAATTATCGTCACTGTCACAGACACCCCCGGAGCTACAGCCTCAACAACTTTTACCTTAGTTGTTGGAGAATTTCCAAGCCTGCAAAATCCAATCCCTAGCCAGCTAGCAGCTGTCGACGTTCCCTTTCTCTATTCGATACCGGGCAACACCTTCACTACACCTCCCGGAGAGTTTTTATCCTACACAGCAGAGAAGAGCGATGGCAGCGTCCTGCCTGCCTGGCTTGGCTTCGTCGGCCCAAGACTTGAGTTTCAAGGAACGCCGCAGCCCTCTGATAAGGGTAGCGTCTCTTTGAAAGTTGTGGCTCGAGATTCAAAAGGGGGAACTGCCGAAAGCTTATTTAACCTCAGCATCGTCGAAGCCCTCTCCCAAGAGGTGGCACGCATCGGCGGATCATTTATCTATGCAATACCAAATGACATGGTCAGTGCGCCCCAAGGACCTGTCACCTACACAGTAACCCTTGGCGACGGATCCCCACTACCAACCTGGCTAAACTACAACCCCACAACCCACATCATCTCTGGAGTCCCACCAACAGGCTCCGATGGAACCTATCGCATTCTAGTGACTGCCGACGACGGCGTACAGGCTCCTGTTATGGGTACTCTGACTTTAAATATAGGACTCAATGCAGCCCCTAAAGTAGTTAACCCTATCTCCAGCCAAACCGCTCAGGTGGGACAGAGCTACTCCTTTGCCGTTCCCGATAACACCTTTGCCGATGCAAACGGTGATACCCTCACCATAAGTGCCAAAAGGGTCAACGGAAGAGAGCTTCCCTCATGGCTCACCTTTTCTGGTCGAACACTTATAGGTAAACCGGGCCCTGGCGACACCGGAGCCTTTACGGACAAGACAATCCCCCTACAAATCTGCGCCACCGATGGTGACCAAGAGGCGTGCTCAGTCTTCGACCTAAGCGTCCAGGGAACCTCGAACGCCGAAACAGCCTTTGCTATCCTAGGCCCCATGGCAGCTGTCGTTGGAGCCGCTTACGGCTGGTACAACAAAAGAGGTGCCATTCTCAATCCTTGGAACCGAGAAAAGTATGACAAGGGAACTAGATCCGTCTCTATAGGAACGGCATTTAACTATCAGTTCGAAGCCCCTGAGGATAAGATCAAGCTAGTTAAAGCCTTTAAAGGACGAAGGATGCTCGGCGGACTTCCTACCCCTCAATTTTTAGATAAGAGGGGCTGGCTAGAGTGGATGAAACATGATGAACCGATTTTAGGCGGAAATCTGCTTCCAAGTTGGTTGACGTATAACGAAAAAAAAAGGTTATTGACAAGCTCGCGAGCACTTCAAACAGAAGATCGAGGCCTATACATATTCCGTGCCTACGGAAGCGGCGAGATGATCCTAGAGCAGGTAACTCTCGATATTGCTGGGACAGGTGACTCTTGATGATAGACTGTTCCAACTTTCATAGTCTCAACCTCTGAGGTAATTTGTTAGGGCATCACATTCTAGAAATTCGAACCAAAATGGTCAGATCAATTAAAAGATGTCATATCTCATTAAAAATCAATTAGATAACCTTTCCTTTTTATATATAAATTATTTGACTTTCCCCTCAGAAAGAGGTATAATAATAATGAGGGAGTATATAGGGGCTTAAGGTGGTTACTCATGGGCATCTTTACAAAATCTTAACAAATTAGACTTAAGTCCCTAATCTCTTGCGGCGTATTATTAGCCAGACTATACTGGAGCAGCTCTATGGGAGAAAAGACCGAAAAAGCAACGCCGAAGAAGCTGCAGGATGCTAGGAAGAAGGGACAGGTTGCCAAAGCGCAAGATCTGCCCTCTGCCTTCACATTTTTAGCCTCTTTTGGTGCTACGCTTGCCTTAGTTACCTACCTGTACAACTCCATTGGGGCTTTTGTACGCACTCTTTTTGGCTCTATTACTGAGCCCAACCTTACCGATATCATCTCATCCGGCTATTTAGAGGGAATCTATCTTATCTTCAAGATGGCCGCGCCAATTTTAGCTGTAACCACTTTTGTCGGAGTTGTTATCACCTTTTTAGCGGTTGGCCCTGTCTTCTCTGTGGAGGTTTTTAAACCGGAAATAAAGAAATTTAACCCTGTAGAAAACCTCAAACAAAAGTTTAAGCTAAAAACCTTAGTTGAGCTACTCAAAAACCTGCTTAAAATTTCTCTGGCTGCTTATGTTGTCTATGATGTGATCTACGCCTCGCTTCCGACCTTGGTTAAGACTGTCGATATGCCGATCGAGGGATCCCTATTAATCTTTAACTACTTCCTTATTGAGGCGGTCTCGAAGCTCTGGATTCTCTTTATCGTGATTGCTGTAGCTGACTTCGTCTATCAGAAAATGGACTTTGCTAAGCAGATGAAGATGGAAAAATTTGAGGTTAAACAGGAGTATAAGAACACAGAGGGTGACCCTCAAATTAAAAGCAAACGTAAGCAGGTGGCGCAGGAGATCGCCTATCAAGAGGGACCAGCCGGCGCTGTGAAGAAGAGTAAGGCGGTTGTCACCAACCCAACACACCTTGCCATTGTGATCGGCTACGACAAAGAGATCGATGCAGCCCCCTTTATTTTAGCAAAAACAAAAGAAAAGATGGCAGAGCAGGTCATAAAACTTGCAAAAGAGTATAATGTGCCAATTATGCGTAATGTCTCCTTGGCACATAAACTTTGGGAAGAGGGTGAGCTCTATCAATATGTCCCCGAAGGCACGTACGAAGCACTGGCTGAAATCCTAAGATGGGTCGAGTCACTGGAAGAAGAATCAGAAGCTCTATTGGAGTCAACATAAGATGATGCAGTTCATCCGAAATATTTTAGACGGAATCACATCAAGACTTGGGGGCGAGCGCTCCTTTGAGAGGATTTCTAAATCCTCAGACTTTGCCCTTATTGCTATCATCGTCTGTATCCTGGCGATGATTGTTGTCCCTTTAAATCCGCACATCCTAGACTTTATGATCGCCCTTAACTTGACGATCTCAATGTGTCTTTTGATGGTCTCCGTCTACATCTCCTCGGCGCTACAGCTCTCTATCTTCCCGTCGCTGCTTCTGATTACAACACTCTACCGCCTTGGTCTTAACATCGCGACAACAAGGCAGATCCTTCTCCACGCCAACGCAGGTGATATTATCTTCTCCTTCGGTAACTTCGTTGTCGGAGGAAACTTTATTGTCGGTGGTGTGATCTTCTTGATCATTACCTTAGTGCAGTTCTTGGTGATCACCAAAGGTGCCGAAAGGGTCGCTGAGGTGGCCGCTCGATTTACCCTTGATGCGATGCCCGGTAAACAGATGAGTATTGACGCCGATATGAGAGCGGGCGTTCTAGATGCCAACCAGGCGCGTGAAAAGCGTATGATGATCCAAAAGGAGAGTCAGCTCTACGGTGCGATGGATGGTGCAATGAAATTCGTTAAAGGGGATGCGATCGCAGGTATCGTCATCACTATAATTAACGTTTTAGGTGGATTGGTCATCGGAGTTACCATCAATGGGATGGAGGTTGCCGACGCAGCCCAGACCTACGCCCTCCTCTCCATCGGTGACGGTCTCGTCTCTCAGATCCCCGCGCTTTTGATTGCGATCACAGCCGGTATCGTCACAACACGTGTATCGTCTGATAAACAGGATGCCAACTTGGGTGCTGAGATCTCCGGACAGATCCTCAGACAACCCAAAGCCTTGATGATGTCAGCCGGTGTTCTTATGATTATGGCAGCAATTCCCGGTTTCCCCCCAGCTCCCTTCATGATCTTAGCCTCGCTATCGGGACTCATCGGCTACGCCCTCTGGACGACGGAGCAGAAGCGCTCCATTGCTGGTGTCTCCTCCGCTGCTGCCGATCAAGCCTCTATTGATACGCCCGTTAAGGGCCATAAAGTTGTCTCCGGAGGAGGAGTCGATAGCTATGCCCTAACCCTCCCCGTGATCTTAGAAACAGGGTCGTGGCTAACTCATGAGGTTCAAAAAGCGGACCGAGGCAGCGGCTTTATCGACCAGATGATTCCAAAGATGCGTCAGGCACTGTATGGTGACCTGGGTGTGCGCTTCCCGGGAGTCCATGTGAGAACCGACTCGCCCACCCTTCAAGAGGATGAGTATTCGATCCACCTCAACGAGGTGCCCATTGTGCGCGGTAAAATTCTCAAAGAGCATCTACTCACCAATGAATCTCAGGAGAATCTCAAGCGCTATAACCTGCCCTTTACAAGCTACAAAAATGCTCTGGGTCTACCCTCCCTTTGGGTTGAAGCTAAGCATAAGGAGCTGATGCAAAAAGCGGGAATCAAATATTGGGTTCCTCTCGAAGTGATGATTCTGCACGTCTCCTACTTCTTTAGGCACTATGCCAACGAGTTCGTCGGCATCCAAGAGGTGAAGTCGATGCTGGAGTTCATGGAGAAGTCTTATCCCGACCTCGTCAAAGAGGTAACAAGACTGATTCCGCTGCAGAAGATGACAGATATCTTTAGACGACTGATTCAAGAGCAGGTATCGGTCAAAGACCTTCGCACGATTCTAGAGTCACTTAGTGAGTGGGCGCAGACGGAGAAGGATACGGTTCTCTTAACAGAGTATGTGCGCTCCTCACTAAAGCGCTACATCAGCTACAAATATTCTCAAGGACAGACGGTGCTTTCTGTCTATGTCCTTGATCCAGAAATTGAGGATATGGTGCGTGGTGCGATTAAGCAGACCTCTGCGGGATCCTACCTCGCCCTAGACCCCGACTCGGTCCAACTGATTTTGCAGTCGATCCGAGGAACGGTAACGCCGCCACCACCCGGTGGACAGCCTCCCGTTCTATTGACAGCAATCGACGTGCGGCGCTTTGTGCGCAAGCTGGTTGAGATGGAATTTTCCGATATTGCGGTGGTCTCCTACCAGGAGGTCATCCCCGAGATCAAGATCCAACCTCTAGGGAGGATTCAGATCTCGTAAAATAAACTGGTGGTGGTGGTATGAGTTTTGGAAATGTCTCCGGTCAAAATGTTGGAAAGACTATGGAGGCGATGCAGGATATTAAAGAGGCCAAGATTGCTCGCCAAGCGCAGCAGCAGGACTCTTTATCTGGCATCGACACCGACCTACGCGACAACATAAACCCCTTTGCAAAAAAACGCGCCGGCCGCAAAGAGAGCATGAAGTCGCGCGCACGTACCATCTCAAAGTCTCAGCTCGCCAAAGAGAAGGGGCAGCGCATGCTGCCCGTCGAGAGACTCAAAAACGCCGCCGACCAGTACCAGCGCAGAAACCCCGAGATGAAATCTCGCGTCCTTGTTCACCTGCGTCAAATGATCAAGCCAGACGACAGCGTCGAAGAGATCTTAAGGAAGGTTCAGGAGTTCTACGACGACGTCTCGTTAGCCGACGAAGCGCTCGAATATCTTCTCGAAACAACCGAAGGAGAGCTCCACCAAAAGGTCCAGGAGGCAAAAGATCAGTTCAATGCTGAGTTTGAACGGGAGATCGCCGCCGGCCGAAACATCGGTGAAGTGGCCAGGGACGCCTCTGCAGAAGGCCTTGGCACACCGACGTCGCTGCGCGATCTCTACCGCGACATCACAGCAAACCCACGCGAGGCAGCAAAGCTCTTCATCGAGCTAAGCGACAAGTTCTCTTACCAAAAGCTCAAGCAGGCGATCGACTTCCTTCTTCACTCTGTGGGAACCGACCTTAAGTCGACAGGTCCCTCAATTCCTCGAGGTCTACTCCATAACCTCATTTTAGAGGTGCGCTCACTTCAGGCGATCTTAGGCGTCTATAGCTTTTTCAAAGGACGAATGGGTCTCGTCGGCTCCCTCTTTTCCAAAAATGGGATCCCGATGCCTAAAGAGCTCACCTTTGAGCAGCTGGCAAAGCAGTTTATGGCGATCTGTGGCGATCGCTACCCCTCGTCCGATAAGATCCTACAGTCAGCGAAAAAATTGGGAATTGAAAAGTGGATCATGGCAAAAATCATCGCCTTCTCACAGCTGCGCGATGCGATCCGCGAAGTGGCTATGCAACAGGTATACCGCTCCGTTCAACATCGCGACGAGGTCTATGCGGCGATCATCGCTGCTCTTGAAGCTCTTGAAGAGGAATTAGAGGAACTGTTAGATGTAGAAGAGGAAGAGGATGATGATTTTGGAGACGAGGAGGACGATTTCTAAATGGCACTAGACTCCTACGCATCCCTGCTTGAAGAGCTGGGTAAACTCTTAGAGATCAAACTCAAACCCGACGCCAACAACAGCTGCCTCATCAAATTTCCCGACGATCTTGAGCTCCAGATCGATCTCGACATATCCGGAGCTTGGATCTTGATAGGAACCACCATAGCAACAGTCCCTCCCGGTGCCTATCGCGAAGAGGTGCTTCGTGAAGCCTTAAAGGGAAATTACATCTTAGAGCCACATTGCGGCTGCTTCGCCTGGGCAAAAAAGGGCGACCGCCTCGTATTCAACCATCGCATGCCTGTCGAGCATACGAAAGGTATTCACCTCGCGGAAGTGATCATCCCCATGCTCGAACGTGTCAAAAGCTGGAAGGAGATGATCACCAACAATGAGATCCCCGTTGTGCGCTCGCAGCAATCAACAGGAAAACCGGGCGGCCTCTTCGGCCTAACCCCCTAACTTCAAACGTAGACAAGATTGTAGTTTGAGACCTTATATTGCGTTTAATTCAATGTCACCTTTTTGCATTGGAGTCGATGTAATCAGAGGTGCAGATGATTCCATTCCCCCTATTACCTCTATTGTAAAGGCTTCTTTGATGACTTCCCCGTGTGAGAAGATTTTTATTAGAAATCTTCCTGTTTCAGCCGTCGTAGGGTGGCTTTCAATTGAATAAATTCTGTTCTCTTGATGATTGAATCGGAGCCAAAATGGCAAATCTAATCCACCAGGTAGCGGGCGATCAAATGTTAGGAAGGGCTGTATTAACCGGGGGTATTTAAGGCCAAACAGTGTTTCCTTTCCTTGGTAAGCTTGGATGCTTGTAATATCTTGAGCATCTATATTTGGTGAGTAGCTAAAGCTTTCCTTACCGGCAACAACTGTCTTAGGTCTACTCGAGTATTTGTCTTCATTAAAACGGTTCAGTAAGAGGCCCCGTTTTTTGTACCATGCATAGCCAAAAACTCCTAAAGTACCCAAGGGGATCGCTATAGAAAGCGCTAATTCAACGGGAGAGGTCCCCTCAACAGAAAGATCGAAGGCTGTTTCAGTTTTTGAAAAACCATCAGAGGCTTCAACTTTCAGGGGTACCACTTTATCTCCAAAGTTCCCTGTATCGCTACTGCTTGGGGTTCCAGAAAATGTACGTGTTGTATTGTCAAAACTTAGCCAGTTTGGGAGCGCTTTTCCGCTTACCTTCGTAGCTATATAGGCAAGAGAGTCTCCATTTTCATCAAAAAAAGTTGTGTCTGGTACAACAAAACGAAATTCTTGATCCACCTTTGCTACTTGATTTGAAAGAGAGTTTGCTACTATTGGCGGGATGTTTTTTTCTACAGCTATCTCAAAGGTTACAGAGACGGGGGCCTGTACTCCATCATTGGCAGTGACGAGGATGGGCAGAACTTGAGAGTTCCCGACAGGGGCTGTTCCCGTAAAGATTTGGGTATTAGAATTAAAATGCAACCAGCTAGGGAGAGGGGACCCATCTCCGAGAGTAGCGGAATATACTACAGGACCTTGTGGATTGTTGATAATGGGGTCTGCAATCTGGTAAAAAAGGCTTCCTCCCTCCCCTACAGACTGGTCACTAATACTGTTGATGACCCTTAAGGTAAACCCTCCCGTAGCTTCGCCCCCCCTGTTATCACTTACAAGTATTTGGATATTTTCGTTTCCAAGATGAGCTTGCTGAGGAGTGCCAAACAGTTGGTGAATGCGTGGGTTGAAGCGGAGCCAGCTGGGAAGTGGAGCGCCACTTTCAAGTGATGCGAAGTAACTAAGTGCGTCTCCATCATCATCGACAAAGGTCGTAGAAGGAATCGTGTAAGAAAAGGGCTTGCTGATAGATGCAGTTTGGGGAGGAGGAGGGGTGACAAGACGAGGAAAGTGCTGTGCAATAAGATCAAATTGAGTGGCTGTTGCCCCTCCAATAGAATCGGTAGCTTTAAGCTCCAGCTTAAGGGTTCCAACATCCCCTTCTTGAGGGGTTCCTGTAAAGGTATGCGTTGAATTGTCAAAAATTAGCCAGGCAGGCAACAAAGAGCCGCCAACCTGAAGAGCCGCTATATTCAGGGAATCGCCAGGATCTGCGTCAAAAAATGTGCTACCTGGAACTGTGAAGTTATATAGAGACCCAATATCAGCACCCTGCGTAAGGATAGGCTCTACAACTTCAGGAAAGTGGTCGATGATCAGCTTTAGCTGAGTTTCTGCATTTCCTATTGCTATTCCATCAAAAGCCCTTATCAAAAGATCGAGCTCGCCCGCATCAGAGGATTTAGGGGTGCCAGTAAATACACCACTTTGAGAAAAGCTAAGCCAGCTAGGAAGAGAATTTGTTCCATTTACCTGCGCAGAATATGAAACTAAATCTCCATTAGGATCAACAAAAGCGCTTTGATCGATGAAAAAGGTCAAGGGAGATCCAACAGCGGCAAGCCTTGGAGGAATCGCACTATTTGCTTTAGGTGGCCCCTCAACTCTTAACAGGAAATTGGTAGAAACAGATAAACCCGAAGGCTCTCTAGCAGTAAGTGTAACGTCATAATTTCCTGTATCCTCTTCTGCAGGAGTTCCTGAAAACTGCCACTGATTTGACTCATAAATATAGGAACCGGTATTCGTTATAAAGAATAGATCATTATAAGTTGTGGGAGAAGCTTGAATTGAAGTGGTATAATCAATGCTAGAAAGAACCAATGGTACTGAAGGGTCCGAAGTGTCTACAAATAAACATTCCCTATTAAAGGAATTTCCACAAATAAAAGTAAGATCTCCTGTTGTCTCTATTTTGCCTGGACGAATAGGTAAGGAATGAAACTCCAAATTTCTTAAGTTTAGAGGATCGGAATAATCGTCAATAAAAAATGCAAAGCTGTTCTGTATTGAATACATCATATCACCTACAAGGGTGAAGTCTACCTTCGAAGGATATGTTGTGGCAATAGTGGGGTTGCTTGGGTCTGAAACATCGGCAATCTTATTTGCGCTAAAAACTAAAGGTCCAATTACTTGGAATTTACCCCCAAAACCTGTCAATTGACCAACAAGCGTAGGACTGCTTGGATTTGAAATATCGAGAATTACTAGATCAGAGTTAGTAATATAGGCATAGGGAGGATGCACTTCTAAGCTAGTACCGGTTGCGATCGGGTAACTTCCGAGAAGAGCAGGCGCACTTGGTGTAGAGACATCGAGAATAATAAGGCTAGAAGTGTCACCAAGATAGGCTATTGAATCAACAACCTCTACAACAGTTACTGAGTCAGGCGTGTCATAACTCCCAATTAAGGTAGGGTTTTTAGGATTTGATATTGAAAAAATTTTCAGTCCGTCAGCTCCCCCAGATGCATAAACTAGATTGTCAACAACCTTAATACTTCCTGTTGTCGACCCTGAAGTTCCAAAACTCGAAAGAAATGTCGGGAAAAGTTTGGCTGTTAACCAGCTGGGTAGAGACTCTCCATTTTTAAGTTTTGCAGAAAGGTGCAACAAGTCAGAGTCGAGATCCTTAAAATTTTGCTTAGTGTCGACACTTATGGAGAAAAACCCATTTGGATGGATAGATTGGGTTGAAAACGTTGATTGAAGCAGAGGGGCGCGACTTACAAAAAGGTCGAAGGCATCAGATGCCACATTTCCAAAACCATCACCAGTAGAGGCTAAGAGCAGTAGTTTTCCTAAATCGCTTAATGTTGGTGTTCCATACAGTAAACCATTTTTTCCATTGAGGTAGTCGACGGTGTACATTCCAAAGGTGCTATCCGCAACGTAAACAAATGAGCCCTTTACAGAAGAGGCTACTCCATCACTGATACCGACGTAACGCGAAGTGACAAGGGATGGACTGCTGAGGTTGGAGATGTCAAATATGCTAAAATTCAAGCAAGGAAAAATAGCAAACAAACTGTCGACAATATTAAAAGCTTCCGAACAGCCGATAGGGGTAGAGCTGATTAATGAAGGAGAATTTGGGTTGGATATATTTAAGATATCGAAATTTACACCTGACATAAGAAATGCGATACTACTTTGGACGATCACCTTGTTCACATTAGGTGCGGCATAAGAACTCGAAACTACGGGAGATAAGGGGTTTGAAATATCAACAATTTCTACTCCGGACGCTTCTGAAAGAAAGGCTAGGTTGTTGGAAATTGTTATGCGCTCTGCGATCTCTGAAGTTGCTACTGCATTCACAAAGCTGGGATTGCTAGGATTGGCAATATTGATGACCACTAGACCTGTTGACGAGCCCACCGAGTATGCAAAGTTCCCAGCCAAAGCTACGTCTTGACTCGTTGAATTGAACCAGCTAACTTCTGTCGGGTTTTCAGGTTGAGAAATATTTAGGATTAATACTCCCGAACTAGAGGCTGAAACGAAAGCCAAATCCTCTGCCAGAGTTATCCCCTGAAAATCGTTTAAAAATTCGTAAGATCCGACCAAAAAGGAGTGGTACGGGCTTTCAACGTTGAGAATTTCCAACCCATAGTTACTGTTTATCAGGTAAACGTAATCACCAGACACTTCAATATCTTTGGAGTTAACGGGATTCCCTAGAGTTTTGTAAAAGTCTGTCACGCTTCTAAAGTGCAGCCATGGTGGTAGCGGACCAACATGAGCTGGAGCTACAGATGGCACTAAGGTTTTTGCATCTGGCCCCGTATAAGCAAAAGGATCCAGCTCATTTAGAGGTAGACGAAACTCTTTATCTACAATTGCAACTTGATCGGGGATGCGATTTTGTACTGTAAGGGCATCCACAGTAGAGGGATAGCCACGCGCAAAAGGGCGGACGCTTGTTAAATTAGATTGCGAAGAAGACCTTGTGACAGAAGCTCCAAGGACTTCATTTGCCAATCTCGACATAACTAAGCTAGCAAAGCTCAAAAAAGTCCCTCTTGCCAATTGAATTAAACCTTTTGAATCAGAAATTTTCTGAAGCATCAAATACCCCCCTGTACTTCTAGTTCAAAAGCTTCTTTAATGACCTCACCATGAGAGAAGACTTTGATGAAAAAATCACCTGCTTCCTCGTTAGTTGGAGAGCCATCATATGAGAAGAGCCTGTTCTGTTGATGGTCATAGTGGAGCCAATCTGGCAGCAGTAATCCTCCTGGTAAAGGACGATCAAAAGTGAGATAAGGTTTTATTTTTTCTGGGTAATTTAATCCAAATAGCGTCTGTTCCCCTTGAAATGCCTGTATAAGAACGATATCTTCTACAGGTATAGCTAAAGTGTGTTTATAGCTCCCTTCCCCTGGGGTAATTGTCTCTTTTGGCTTCATATATTGTTCTTTGTACAAGGAATTCAAAAGCCAGCCTCGTTTCTTATACCATGCAAAGCCTAAACCCCCTATTGTAGCAAGAGGCCCCAACACAGATAACGCCAATTCGAGGTGGGATGCTCCTTCTACAGTGAGGTCAAAGGTATTATCGGCCTTCAAACTACCATCAGAAGCTTCCACTTTTATGGGAATCACCTTATCACCAAAATCTGCGGTATCTCCCCGTCCAGGAGTGCCAGATAAGGTGCGTGTTGCAGGGTCAAATTTTAACCATTTAGGAAGGCGCTTTCCGTTCACCTGTCTCGCAGAATAGCTAAGTGTGTCCCCATTCTCATCTCGAAATGTTGAATCTGGGATGACGAAGCGAAACTTCTGGTTCACCGTTGCAAATTGATTGGAAAGAGAATTGACAACTACAGGAGAGAGATTCTCAGTCACATCGAGCACAAAAGAGACAGAAACTGCCGGCTGTATTCCATCATCAGCTTTGACTAATATAGTCCATCCTTGCTGAGCGCTTGCCGGAGGGGTTCCGGTAAAGGTTTGAGTGGATGGCTCAAAATGGAGCCAATTGGGCAATGGAGAGCCATCTCCAAGAGTTGCAGAATATTGAAGGGGTCCCTGAGGGTTGTTAATAATTGGGTCTGAAAGTTGGTAGAAAAAATTTCCGCCCACCCCTACAATTTGATCATCCAAACCATTTACAACTCTCATAGCAAAGCTCGTTGATGATATACCGCCCTTTCCATCGTTTGCCGTGATAAAGATATTTGTACTCCCAAGATACAGCTGTTGAGGAGTCCCGATCAACGCGTTTGACAATCCATCGAATTGTAGCCATGACGGCAGGGGTGTATCATTTTCTTGAGAAGCTCTGTAGATTATGGGGTCCCCATCGGGATCAGAAAATAGATCAAAAGGTATTGTCAAGGAAAATGGACGCCCAACTAAGGCTGTTTGAGATAATATGGTTGATGAGAGTAGGGGGAATCCTTGGACGACAAGGTCGAATTGCATGGAGGCCGTTCCCCCCGCCAAATCAGTTGCTAAAACCTCTAAAGCAACTGTCCCCCTATCACTTTCCTGTGGCGTGCCAACAAAAGTGTCTGAGTTTGTCAAGAAGGAGAGCCAAAGCGGAAGGGGGTCTCCACCGACGCGAGAGGCTGTAAAGCTAAGTGAGTCTCCTGGATCGCGGTCCAAAAAGGCTGAGCTCGGTATTGTAAATCCTAAGGAAGATCCTATATCTGCCCCTTGAAGAGGAATGGGAACATCCACTTCCGGAAAGTGATCAACAGTCAGTATAAAAGATGTTTCTCCCCCACTGTTTGCAATACCATCAAAAGCTCTGACCACAAGGTCATACTCACCTACTGCAGAGGCAGGAGGAGTCCCGGTAAAAATACCACTAGGAGAGAAGCTGAGCCAATTGGGAAGTGTGTCTGTTCCATTAACCTGTGCAGAATAGGCAATGAAGTCCTCATTTGGGTCTAGAAAAGTGTTTTGGTCGATAAAAAAGGTTAATTGTTCACCAACGGGTGCAAGTTTGGATGGAATAAGGTTATTTAGGCTGGGGCCTCCTTCAACTCTAATAAGAAATTGGTTTGAAATGCCCAAACCAGATGGGTCGGTCGTCGAAAGGATAACCTCATAATTTCCCGCATCTGTTTCCGTCGGGGTTCCGGTGAATTGCCATTGTGAGATATCGAGAATATGAACGCCGAGCTGTAAGTCAGGTAGAAGAAAATGATCTTCGTAAATTGCTCCTTTTTGAGATCTTAGAGGAGTTGTAAAGGTTCCGACTGTGGAGATATTTGCAGGATTCGAAACATCGAGAATAAGGAGATCGTCAAATGCTTGAGAGACAAGCGCTAGCTTTCCGTTTGTTGTAATACCTATTGGAGTGCTTGCTGTTTGAAATGTCCCTAGAAGAATGGGGTTTACAGGATTTGTAATATCTTCGACAATTAACCCATCGCTTGCGTGTAATGTGTAACCAATATTTCCTAAAGCTGATCCACCTGAGTAATCTCCCGTAATATTTCGCGTCCCCACAAGAGTTGCACTTGCTGGAACAGAAACATCCACAACCTGCAAGCCAAACCTCTGATCTGTTATATATGCTAACGAGCCAGCAGCTGAAACGGATAATACCGTGGAAGGGGTATTATAAAAGCCAGCAAACGAGGGTGAGCTAGGATTTTGAATCCGAACGATTTCAACACCTGTTGGATCCATCGTTACATAGGCAAAGTTGCCAAAGACATCAACATCTAATGCTGTCCCAGAAGTAGCATAGGAACTTATCAGAGTAGGGGATGCGGGGTTAGAAATATCAACTATGACCAAACCACCTTCATTGTCAGCGATATAAACTTCCGTTTTATCTATTGCAATACCTAGGGCTTTTCCCGCTGTATTGTAGGATCCAATTTGAACTGGGTTGTTGAGGTTTGAGATATCTAGAACTTGCAACCCAAGCTCTCCACTTGCCACATAAGCAATGGAACCTTTTACTTTGACTGCGTAGGCAGAGGGAGTGATAAAAGTGCTTTTATGTATAGGGTTTTGCTTTAAAAATAACCAGCTAGGAAGGGGATAGCCGTTTACAAGAGAAGCAGAAACAAGCAAGAGGTCTAAATCAGGATCATTTGCCTGCTTAGTATTGATGTGCAAGTTAAAAGGTTGGCTGGAAAAAGCACGCTGTGTCTGAATTTGTGTTTGCAAACTAGGGGGACGGCTAACATAGAGGTCAAAAACATCAGCAGCCTGATTTTCAGGACTATAGATGTCCTCAGTCATAGTAGCTTTTAACGATAACCTTCCTACATCAACACTTGATGGTGTTCCAATTAACAATCCATTTTTGTTAGAGCGAAAATCGAGAATTTCTACACCATCCCCAATTGTAATAAAAATAAAGGGGTCCATAATGTCAGAAGAGGGATATAACCCAAGCGATGACGATCTGTTAATTGTCTTAAATAATATTGGGTTTGTAGGATCAGAGATATCTATAACTCTGATTAAACTACCAACAAGAAGAAGAGCAATATCTCCCTCGATAACTTCAACAAGAGTGCCACCAACATTAGTAACAGAACCAAGAGTAATTGGTGAAGTAGGATTTGAAACATCAATTGTCAAAAATTCATTAGATGCAACATAAGCAATTGAATTTTTGACTACAACCTCTTGAAAGGCAGACGAAGGGGTAAAGCTTAAAAAAGAAGGGGAGGAGGGGTTGGATAGGTCGATAATTTCAAAGCCTGAATTTTCAGACACGAAGGCAAGATCATTAGAAACTGTTAAGAAACGCGACACATCTGAGAGAGCAATAGAACCAACAATATTTGGGTTGTAGGGGTCCGTGACATTCAAAATTTGCAGGCTGGGTGATGACGTAGTAATATAAGCAAAATCTTCAACAATTTTGATCTGGCTTGGGTTTGAGGGAATAGCAAAAGTACCTACCTGCGTAGGATCTTGAGGATCTGAGATATCTACTATTAAGACGGGGGATTGTAATAAGTAAATAATATTGTCCTTTACAGCAGTAAATCTCCCATTCACGTTGTAATCAAATTTACTGACTAAATGAACATTGGTTGGGTCAGCAACATTTATAATGTGAAGACCAGAATCTGATCCGAAAATATCTGGGATAGAAAAAAAACCTAGATCGCCCGAAATTTGAAAGTAATTAGATAATGCCCATACGTCTGCTAGATACATATCAGCGAGAGGGTGAAAATTCAACCAAGAAGGTAATGCACTATTATCTGTCTTTTTTACCGTAGTTACTAGGTTGTCAGGATCTGGTCCAGTATAGTCAAAGGGATCAAGCGAATAGAATTGCAACCGAAACAGTTGACCTGGTATAGCAACTTGGTCGGGAATGCGGTTTTTCACCGTTAGAGCGTCTATGGTGGGGGGCCAACCTCGAGCAAGAGGACGGACATCTCCCAAATTTCTACTAGTTTCATTAGAAACTCGAGAAGCAAACACACCAAGAGGGTCAAGTACGAGCTTGGAAACGATACAACTTACGACGGAGAGTGAGACACCTTTTGCCAATTGATTAATGTAGTGGATCGGTGACCTTGAGCTAGCAACTTCAGTGGGCATTCATCATTCTCCTGTTGACAGCTCGTCCATTTCGACAATTTTTTTAGAGTTCCTATTTGCCCTGACTCCAACCACATCCAACTCAAAAGCTTCTCTAAGTATCTCTCCATGTGAAAAGACTTTAATTCGAAAGGAACCAGCTTCCTTTGTATTAGGGTGATTTTTTGTGGAGTAGAGAGTATTTTTTTGGTGATTATAGCGGAGCCAATCGGGAAGAAGTAAACCTCCAGGAAGAGGGCGATCAAATGAGAGGTAGGGCCTTATACATTCTGGATAGTTTATCCCAAGAAGGGTCTTAGTTCCCTGAAATGCCTGTATAAGTGTGACATCATCTGCTGGTATACTGAGGCTGTGAATGTAGGGGTCTTTACCAGGATATAATGTCACATTGTCCTGATGGTAATCATCTTTATTAACAAAATTCAAAAGCCAGCCTCGCTTTTTATACCACGCCAGCGCCAAACCACTTAATGTAACCAAAGGTCCTAACACTGATAGAGTTAATTCAAGATGAGAGGTTCCCTCTACTGAGAGGTCAAAGGGGTTGTCTGATTTCAAGTTTCCATCTGATGCTTCTATTAGTAATGAAATCACATTGTCTCCAAAATCTCCGGTATTATCCCGCCCAGGAGTTCCAGAGAGAGTGCGAGTACCTGGGTCAAATTGCAACCACTTTGGCAGGCGTTTTCCGTTTACTTTTCTTGCAGAATACGTGAGCGTGTCACCGTTCCCATCCCTAAATGTAGCGTCGGGAACGACAAATCGAAATTTCTGATTTACAGTCGCCGCTTGACTAGAAATGGGATTAATAACTGTAGGGGCAAAATTTTCCGTTACCTCTAAGACAAACGAGACCGAAGCAGAGGGTTGCACCCCATCGTCAGCTGTAACTACGATTGTCCATTTGTGCTTGGCACCTGCTGGGGGGACGCCTGAGAAGGTCTTTGTGCTGGGATCAAAAGCGAGCCAGCTTGGTAAAGTAGAACCATCTCCTAGGGTTGCTGAATATTCAACGGGACCTAAGGGGTTAGTGATTATTGGGTCTGCAACTTGATAGAAAAACTCGCCCCCAACTCTAATGAATTGATCGTTTAAGCTATTGACCGCGTTTAGTTGAAATGTCGTCGAAGAAGTTCCTCCCCTTCCATCAATCGCGGTGATTTTGATGTTTGTGTTCCCAAGATCTGATTGTTGAGGGGTGCCGGCAAAAGTATTCGTGAGCTCGTCAAATAGAAGCCAAGCAGGAAGCGAATCTCCATTTTCTTGAGATGCTTTATAGCTTATAGAATCTCCATCGGGGTCTATAAAAGAACTTGGGGCAATAGAAAAGGAGTAGGATCGATCTATCAATGCTGTCTGCGATGGTACAGGGGAGATAAGAGTTGGAAAATGTTGAACAGCAAGATCAAATTGAGTTGTTGCCGTTCCTCCCACAGAATCTGTCGCTAGGATTTCGATCGTGACGACTCCGCTATCACTTTCTTGCGGAAAGCCGATAAATGTTTGAGACGAGCTTGTAAATGAAAGCCACGCAGGAAGAGAAGTGACTCCTTTTTGGGTAGCCAAAAGACTGATGGAATCCCCTGAATCACGATCAAAAAAGGTAGTACTTGGCACTGTAAAGTTAAAGAGAGCTCCGACGTTTGCCCCCTGTGAAGTGAGAGGCTCGATCACTTCAGGAAAATGATCAACAGTAAGTACAAAGGAAGTTTCTTCAACTTCCGATGCGATACCGTCAAACGCCTTAACGACAAGGTCTATTCCGCCAACTGGCGAGGAAGGAGGAATTCCAGTAAAGATGCCGCTCGGTGAAAAGCTAAGCCAATTTGGAAGAGTGGTAGTTCCATTTAGGTGGGAAGAGTAGGCAATTAGATCACCATTCGGATCTACAAAAGAGCTTTGGTCTATAAAAAAGGTTAATGGCACATTCACAGCCGCTAATTTTGGAGGAATCGCATTGATTAGCTTTGGGCGCCCTTCAATTCTTAAGAGAAACTGTGTAGCGGCCTTTAAACCTGATGGATCTGTATCTTTTAAAACAACCTCAACGTTTCCTTTATCTGCCTCTAGAGGGGTTCCGGATAACTGCCACTGAGAGAGGTCGAGTATATGAACACCCACGTCCTCTTCTGGCACAAATAGGAGGTTATTATGGATTGTGGGCTTTCGTGTGGGGTATTGAGTGTTAAATGAGCCAACAATTCTCGGGGATGTAACATTATATGTGTCAATGATTTGCAAACTATGTGGCGCCTCTGTCGTTAGAAATGCTAGGTAATTTGAGGCGGTACAAGCTTTTGGAGTTCCTGTAACAGCAAAAGAGCTGGCAAGGGTTGGTGAAGAGGGATCGGATATAT
>JAJFMK010000189.1 GCA_021772215.1 Chlamydiota bacterium
TTTCTTAGTTATTTTGCAGAAACTTACGGAAGTACTCCGAAGATCATTCACCGATATTGAATACCAAAAATCTCCAGAATTATAGGAGAGCGCCTTATATCCCTCCCCTGAACGGAAGGGTTTTACGGCGTCGTAGATAAATTGGGAACAGAAAAAATTAGCAAATTATCACAAATGATCATTATCGATGTTACCACACCCAGTTCAGAAGCGGTCATTGGACCCCCAAGATTAACCCTATTTTCAAGATTTCCCTCTAATGAATCAGCTTGCTCTCTTGACATACCCCTTCTTCAAGTTGTCACTAATACAATGGATCATCAAATAGATATCGAATTCCAGCTTCTTCACACCGATCTAGCCCATTTTGGTAACTGGACTCCAGGCTTGACAACAAAACAGCTTGGAGAGAAAGTGATTAATCTTAAACTTATCTAACAGCTGGAGACTTTTGATGTACGTACACCCAACCTACTTTAGAGCTGAACCACTAACAGCTGCCCCCCTTTTTAAACCCGACCATGGATTTTCGATCGTTCCTTTAAAGGATAAACCTGCTAACCAGCTAGAGCAGCTCTCTGCTGGGTTAAAGAGACTGTTTAATGAAGCAACAGATAAGTCTGGAGAGCTTTTGGAGGCCTTTGCTAACGGGATTAAAGATGATGGGAAAAATTTGACTCATCTGATGGGTAAACTTCATTCGATCAACCAGCTACTCATTGATGCCTCCAACCCGGGGCGTTTGACGAGCTTGGCAATGTGGATCTACAACCTCTTTGCCAGCTGCTTTGGATGGGAAGAGTGGGAAATTCCCTTTTATCACCTTCTATTTGGACATGATCTCTATGAGATTGAAAATGCTATTATTGGTAGAGTTCATGAGCGCGTTTTAGGTAACGAGCTAGAAAGAAGGTTAGCTACGCTTCCAACAGAGGTTAATGTTAAGCAAGCATGCAAAGATACACTTGCCACTTTAGGATTAGCAGTTGGTATGAATGATTCGGTTATAACAATCCAAAGCGATGGGGAAGGCCTGCCCAAATATATGTATCGTTTCGCAGAGCACGCCTCTACAGCGAAAAGAATTGGAACAGAGCCTACCACAATTGGGTTTGGTGAGTTCACCCTCTTCTCCCAATTTCCGCTTTGTGGGAGTGAGTTAGACATTTCACTTTCTGACCCTCTCCTTGTCTTAACAGTTTGTGAGAGTAGCAAAGATGATGAACCCTTTAAGCTCAAAATCAACACAGCCAATGATAAAATGAGTGATATTTTTCACAAAAAACTTGGACTTGTCCAAGCTTAAAACTTTTATTTCTAATTGCCTGATATGAGGGGATCTGCTAGAATCTAGGCAAGAAATACGAGGAATAGTTATGGCCAGAGTTTGTCAAGTTACAGGAAGAAAGCCCGTTACGGGGCGCAAATATGCCATCCGCGGTATCGCCAAGAAGAAGAAGGGTATCGGTCTTAAGACCACTGGAATTACCACAAGACGCTTCAGACCCAACCTTCTTAAAAAGAAGCTTTGGTTTGCCGAAGAGAAGCGCTTTATCTCGCTGAAGCTCAGCGCCCAGGCGATGCGCACCATTGATAAGAAGGGTGTCGCAGCGATCGTGCGTGAGCTTCGCAAAAAAGGCGTCACCGTCTAAGGTTTAATGAAAAATCTACAGGAGCTGGTCGATCACCTAAGAGGGGTGGGTGAGATCGTGGATATCCATGTTCCTGTGGATCCCCATCTTGAACTCGCTGAGATACATCGCCGTGTCATTGCCGCTGATGGGCCAGCCCTCCTCTTTCACAACGTCAAAGGAAGCCCCTTTCCAGTCGCCACCAACCTCTATGGAACCAAAAGACGGGTCGAGCTCGCTTTTGGACCCAACCCCGAAAAGCTCTTAAAAGATTTAGTTGACCTTGCCACACGTGACTTTCCACCCTCTCTAAAAAATATTTGGCAGAAGCGTCAGACATTAAAAAGAATTTTCAAGCTAGGTCAGAAACGGCGAAAGGCCCCTGTTTTAGAGTGCGAAGGAAAGGGACTCTCCTCCATCCCGCTGATTACATCCTGGCCAGAAGATGGCGGCCCATTTATCACCCTTCCCTTAGTCTATACTGAATCCCCTAACGGCACGCCTCCTAACCTTGGCATGTACCGTATCCAGCGCTACGACGATGAGACGACAGGCCTCCACTTCCAGATCACCAAAGGGGGTGGCTTCCATCTTCAGGAGGCTGAAAAAATCAACCAACCCCTTCCAGTATCGATCTACGTTGGCGGCCCGCCTGCGCTTACAATGGCAGCTATCACACCTCTTCCCGAAAATGTGCCGGAGCTGCTCTTCTGCTCTCTTCTGATGGGAGAGAGCCTAAGGGTAGAGCGCCGAAAAGAGTTTGCGCATCCAGTCATCGGAGAGTGTGATTTTGTCCTAATGGGAGAGGCGAAGCCAAATGTCCGCCGCGATGAGGGGCCCTTTGGCGATCACTACGGCTACTACAGCCTAAAACATCCCTACCCGGTCTTTAACTGTCAGCGCTGGTTCCATAGGAAAAATGCGATCTACCCCGCCACCGTCGTCGGCAAGCCGCGGCAGGAGGATTTTTACATAGGTGAGTACCTCCAGAAGCTGCTCTCACCCCTCTTTCCGGTGGTCATGCCCAATGTTTTAGATCTTTGGAGCTATGGAGAGACCGGCTTCCACTCCCTGACTGCCTGCCGAATAAAAGGGGAGCGGTTCAAAAGAGAAGCTGTGACAGCAGCGCTGCGGATCCTCGGCGAAGGTCAGCTCTCCCTCACCAAGTTTCTCCTCGTCACCGACCAACCTGTCGATATCACCAATATCCGGCAAACTCTGCCCACCATTTTAGAACGCTGCCGCTTTGAAACCGACCTCTACATCCTCTCCAATCTCTCCTTCGATACCCTCGACTACACAAGTCCCAAGATCAATGAGGGCTCACGCGGCGTCCTAATAGGCGTCGGCGAGAAGGTGCGCGACCTTCCTACAGAATATAGTGGCCCCCTCCCTGCCAGAGCTTTTTGCCCCGGCTGTCTGGTTATCGAGGCTACGTCTGATATTGACAACCTAATAAATAGAGAAGATCTCGCCAACTGGCCGCTTATCGCCCTCGTTGACAACCTAGAAAAGACTCTTAAAAGCGACGCCTCCTTCCTCTGGACACTCTTCACCCGCTTTGAGCCAGCAGGCGACATCAAAGCCAAAAATTCTAAAGTGCATCGCCACCATATCTGTTATGAAGGCCCTATCCTAATCGATGCACGCATGAAGCCATCCTACCCAAAAGAGCTCTTCTG
>JAJFMK010000190.1 GCA_021772215.1 Chlamydiota bacterium
TGTTGTAGAGATTTTGTAGTGCCTGCGCCTCCTGCTCATTTTCAGCCAGGGTGCCGTCGCGAAGAGCTTCGAGGGCGCGATGGACGAGCGGATTTTTTAGCGATTCATCAAGAGGATTGTAGTCGTTGCTCTTCTTTAAAGCAGCCACCTCATCGCTATTCATCCCAAAGCAAAAAGGCCACCACTGATCTGTCACAGCTTGACGCATCTCCACATTGGCCCCATCGTCAGTGCCAATGGTGAGGGCGCCATTCATCGAAAGCTTCATATTGCCTGTTCCGGAAGCCTCCATTCCTGCTGTGGAGGTCTGTTCGGAGAGGTCAGCAGCGGGGATAATTACCTCCGCCTTCGAAACATTGTAGTTTTCAATGAAGACCACTTTAAGAAGCTGTTTTACTTTTGGATCATTGCGGATCTTTCGTTCGATGCAGTAGATGAGCTGGATCACATTTTTGGCGATCTCATAGCTAGCTGCCGCCTTGCCGGCGAAGATGACACAGCGCTTGATCCGATCTGAATTTTCGCTCTCTAAGATCTCAAAGTAGAGCATCAAGCAGTGAAGCGCATTCATCAGCTGCCTCTTATATTCATGGAACCTTTTCACCTGCACATCGAAGAGGGCGTCGACATCTAAGACCGGCGGCGGCGCCGAGACCTCCCCTTCTGCGTCGCGGATCTTTACATGGTGGCGGATGAAGTCGACAAGGCGCTGCTTATTGCGCTGCTTGATCTTATAGAGCTCCATCTTTGTATCGGGATCGGAGGCGAACTCCTTGAGTTTGGCGATCTCCTCAAAGTTTGTGATCCAGCCATCGCCAATCTTTGAGGTGATAAAGTTAGCCAGGTCAGGGTTGCTCAAAAGAAGCCAGCGCCTCTGTGTAACGCCATTGGTGACGTTAACAAACTTATCAGGCCACATCTCGTAGAAATCATTGAAGACGTCTCTTTTAAGAATCTCCGAATGAAGCTCAGCAACGCCATTGACAGCGTGCGACCCTGCGATGGCTAAATGCGCCATCTTCACCTGTCCCCCTTCAATGATCGAGATGCGACGCACGCGCTCCTCATCGTCGGGATATTCTATCCTCACATGGTCGCAAAGCTCCTGGTTGAATCTTTCGATCACCTTGAGCTGCCGCGGCAGAAGGTAGTCCATCAGCGGCACATCCCACTTCTCTAGAGCCTCCTGCAGAACAGTGTGATTTGTGTAGCTAACAACAGCGCGTGTGATCTCTTTGGCCATCTTCCACGGCAGATCGTAGATCTTCACTAAGATATGGATCAGCTCGGCGATAACAAGGCTGGGGTGAGTGTCGTTGATCTGGATGCGCACCTTATCGGCAAAGGCACGGAAGTTATCATGAGTCTCTAGGTAACGGCGGATAATATCTTGCAGTGAAGCGGATACTAAGAGAAACTCCTGCTTTAAGCGCACGCGGCGGCCCGCATCGTGCCAGTCGCTGGGGTAGAGAACGTCGGTCAAGGTGGTGTTTTCGGCCGCCTGGTCTAATCGTCCGGCGTTATAGCGCTGCAGCTGGAAATTTCTCGGCGACTCCTTCGTCGACCAGAGCCTTAATGTGGCCACTGAAAAGTCGTGGCCGCGGCTGTAGCCGACGATCGGGATATCGTAGGGAAGAGCCCACACCTCCTCATACTGTTTGAGATTGTAGATCTCATCGCCATGAATGTTACTTGTCGGAGTTGAGACGCCGCAAAATTTGACTGCCACGCGACGCAGGTCGCGGCGAAACTCCCAAGGATTTTCGCTCATGAGCCACAGGTCCGGCGCCTCGATCTGCATGCCATTTCTGATCTGCTGCTCGAAAATTCCATATTGGTAACGAAGGCCGTAGGCCATGACAGGATAGTGATGTGTTGCCATAGAGTCGAGGAGGCAGGAGGCGAGGCGACCCAGACCGCCATTACCAAGCCCCGGGTCAAACTCGCGCTGCACCATCTCATTATAGGGGCGGCCCAGCTTATTCATCACTTTCATCATCAAGTCATAACCTGAGATGTTGACGATGTTGTTATTGAGAATTTTCCCCGGCATGTACTCTAAGGAGAGATAGTAGATCACCCTTTCGTTATGCGCCCTTAAAGTCTTCGCCGTCGCCGACCAGTTGATCATAATCTCTTCGCGCAGCGCATAGACCAGCGCACGGTAGAGCTCATCGGAATTTGAATCGTGAATTACACGTCCCATCGTCGTAATGAGATAGTGCTTAACGCGCTGCGACAACATTTCCGCTTGATAGTCAAGATTAAGACTCATACAATACACCTCTAAGCGCCATCATACATATTTTTTTTTAATTGAGGAGTGTAAATTGCAGAGGCGAGGATTTCCTTTGTCAGTCGGTTTGATAATGACTGCCTTTTTACTGGTGCTAATCAGCGCGACGACCTATGCGATGACAAGATCCAAGCAGACCTTCAAGGTTCATGAGGTGGTAAGGTGAGCCAGCTGAGCTTCTATATCCCGCTCTTTCTCTTAGGCAACTTTCACTGCCTCGGCATGTGCGGTCCTATTGCAGCGCTTTTGGCGAAAGGGCGCTATCGTCACCTCTATTTGGCAGGCCGCATTTTAGGCTTCAGTTTAGCTGGCCTCTTAAGCGCCCTCTTTGGAACTGTGGTGACGTTGGCACTCAACCAGCTTAACCTCTCAGCCATTCTCTCGTTAGCTTTGGGATTATTGATGATTCTTACTGCCTGCCTGCCGCTCTTTTCCAAGGTAGCGACGCTTCTCTCTCCCGTTCAAAGGCGCTTAACAACACTTCTGCTTAAAGAGCGGCCGATGGCGACCCTTCTTTTTGGCGCCTCGACGATTCTTCTTCCTTGCGGACAGAGCGTGATGCTCTACTCCCTCTGTGCACTCACGCAAAATGTGGTCGAAGGGACAGCGCTTGCCCTTCTTTTTGCTCTATTGACCACGCCAAGCCTCCTCTTTGCCTTAGAGATGCGCCATCTCTTTGAGCGTTTTAAGTATCTGTCGAAAAGACTCTTTGTGAGCGCTACAGTTATAGTGGGCGCTCTCACCTCGATGCGCGGATTAGCAGATCTTGGCGCCGTGCCCCATCTGGTTCTCTTTAAAGAGAGCTCAAACTCCCTTCACCTAGTTATGTGGTAAGCAAAAAATGAATCCCAAATCCCCTATCTTCACCCTGGTTAAGTTTCTTCTGCTGGCTCTGATCGCCTTTTTGCTTGTCATGGTCTGGTGGTCCTCCAACCTAATTGAAAAGGGGCTGATCCAGTTAAACAGGCAGGTGGAGCGTCTCGAATCGAAAGTGGGACGAGAGGTCGTAAGAGAGTCCGCTCCCCGTCTCCAGAAGAAAAGCTCTTTTGACAACCCCCTTATCGATAAGTCTCTTCCCAATCTTCTAGAGATAGACCCCTTCTATGCCACCACACTACCTGACCTTTTGGGAGAGAACTTTCGCTTCAGCCCTCTTTGGCGTACAGCCTCGATTTCGAAGCCGCAAAACTTAGGGATCTTCAATGGCTTTGCTGATGTCTCCGCCTGGCACTCCCTTTGCGGCGTCTCCGTCGGAACTCAGAAGTTTGGCACCTATGAATCCTACGCTCCGGAATTTGCCTACCGCATGGAGGAGAGGGTGCGAAAAGATGGGAAAGGCACAGAATTTTGGCTCTTTTTAAGGGATGACATCTTCTGGAACCCACTAAACCCTAGACACTTTCCCTCCTCCATCAAGCTCGCCCCCCACTTTCTGCAGGAGTGGCGCGTCACTGCCCATGACATCCAGCTCTACTGGTATACCATCATGAATCCCTTCAATCAGGAGACGGGAGCGGTAGCATTAAAGCAGTATTTCCGTGACATCGAAGAGATCGAGGTGATTGATGACCTCACACTTGTCGTGCGCTGGAAGACAAAAGAGTTCACCCTTCCCGATGGAAAAGAGGTCTATCGCAACAAATATATCGCCAAAAAGTGGACCCTCGCCCTCTCTCCTATCCCCTCATTCGTCTATCTCTACTACCCGGACGGAACAAAGATTGTTCCGGGCGATGAGGATCGAAGCGTCTACCTTGAAAACTCCACATATGGCCAAGCATTTGCCCAGCATTGGGCCAAAAACACCATCGTCAGCTGCGGCCCCTACCTCTTTGAAGGCATGAACGATGAGGGAATTCGCTTCTCAAAAAACGAAAACTACTTCGCCCCTCTTCGCGTCCTCAACTTGGAGTTAGATAATGGCTTTCGAGCCAGCCCCACCTCAATTTGGACTGACTTTCAAGAGGGTAAACTCCCGACCCATACCCTCCGTGCTCAAGAGCTCTCCGAGTGGGAGCGGTTCCGCGATTCTCCGATTTATCAACAACAAAAAGAGAACGGTGAGGCGATCTTTGAAATTAACTACTTAGGTCGGATGTTTGGCTATATCGGCTGGAATGAGAAGAATCCGCTCTTTAAGTCGGCGAAGGTGAGACGGGCGCTCACCCTTGCCATCGACCGCCAGAGGATCGTCAGTCAGATTCTCAATGGCGAAGCGATTGAAACCACCGGCACCTTCGCTCCCAATTCACCTCACAAAGACCCCGATCTCACTCCCTGGCCTTACGACCCTCAAGAGGCTCGAGAGCTTTTAGCGGAAGAGGGCTTTACTGACCGCAGCGGACGCGGCATCTTAGAAAAAGAGATCGATGGTGACTGGATTCCCTTTCGATTCACCGTCAACTACTACGTCAATAACGAAACCTATAAGGCGATCGCCAGCTATCTGGTGACAGCCCTTAAAGAGGTGGGCATACAGGTGGACACCTACGGGCTCGACGTCGCCGACCTCACCGCCAAGATGGATGACAAGGACTTTGATGCGATGATGATGTTTTGGACCTTCGGCACGCCGCCCGAGGACCCAAGACAGCTTTGGCACTCCAAGCTGGCTGATGAGAAGGGCTCTTCCAATATCATCAGCTTTCAAAACTCAGAAGTTGACCAGATCATCGATCAGCTCGACTATGAAGATGACCCCTCGGCACGAAAAGAGCTCTACTGGCGCTTTTGCCAGGTCCTCCATGAGGAGCAGCCCTACACCTTCCTATTTGTTCCTAAGCAAAGACTCCTCTATCGCGAATATGTGCAAAATGTCTTTATCCCCGCCGATAGGCAGGATCTCATCCCTGGAGCCAATGTTGAAGAGCCGCAAAGTTCGGCTTTCTGGATTAAAAAAACGCGATAATGAGCCAAATAGTTAAGCTGCTTCTTCTGATTCTCACTTCCGGCTTTTTGGCTAGCGTATGGTGGTCGACAAGAGAGGTCGAAAAGGGGCTTGGTCAGATTCATCAACAGCTCAAGCAGCTTGAGGTAAGATCTGAAAGAGAGGTTCAAAAAGAGCTGTCTCATAAGAGACTCTCCAATCCCTATATAGACCACTCCCTTCCCAACCTACTAACTGAAGATCCCTTCTATAACACAACGCTTCCGGGCCTCTTAGGGCCAAATTTCCAGTTCTCCCCCCTTTGGAGAAGTGCCTTAGGCCAACAACCTGCCAACTTAAGCCCCTTTAACGGCTTTTCCCATGTTAGGATCTGGCATGACTTATGTATTCCATCGGTTGGTGCGCAGCACTTTGGTATTTACGAAACCTATGGACCTCAGATTGCCTATCGCATGGAGGAGAGAGTGCGAGAAGA
>JAJFMK010000020.1 GCA_021772215.1 Chlamydiota bacterium
TCAGATCCGTGAAGCGTATGATACTTGGGTCGAAGAGAATAAGATCCCAGAGAGCTGGAGCTACCGCGTCGTCTCGATCCGCGATAGCGACCCCGAAGCGGGACGCGTCGCATCTAGGCGCATCCGACGGATGCTCACAGATAAGGGAGTTTCCTTTGAAGAGGTGAAGGAGCGCGCTGAAAGTGAGCAACAGATCTTTGGGTCGACCACCCTCACCGTCTCCGATGAGCTGGCCAATACGCCTACCGACCTCTCCGACGCCTACAAAGAGGCGCTTGAAGAGCTCAAGCCAGGAGAGTTCTCAGAGCCAATCTCTCAGGTGAGCCGCAAAGACTCCACCACCGTCTACCGTATCTTCTACTTAGCCGCTGTGCAAGAGGAGGCTGCGCCCTCTCTTCGCGATGTCGAGACGAAGATTAAGAATATGCTCTACTCTAAGGCGATGGAGAAGGAGGGACTAAAGTACACCTCATACCTCAGAAACCACTTCACCGTCTCCGATGAGCCCTTCAAACAGCTCCCAAAAAGCTTTGAACCGTTCGCTCTCAACCCGAAGTGATCCCGCTCTACCAGCCCAGTGAACTGAAAAAGCTTCTTGAAAGCTTAGGTCATAAACCAAACAAAAATCTCGGGCAAAACTTTCTCATCGACGGTAATATTCTCGACAAAATCGTCTCTGCTTCCGATATCTCAAGCCAAGATCATATTCTCGAGGTGGGACCAGGTCCTGGCGCCCTAACGCAAGCGCTCCTAAAAACGGAGGCCAAAGTGACAGCTGTCGAGCTCGACCAAGCCTTTGCTACCCATCTTCAAGAGCAGCTTCCCACTCTCGACCTCATTGTCGGTGACATCTTAAAAGTTCCCCTCCCCGATTCCCTGACGAAAGTGGTCGCCAACCTGCCCTACTACATCACCTCTGCCACCATCGAAAGACTTCTGACTCTGCCCCACCTCACCTCCCTCACCCTCATGATGCAAAGCGAGGTTGCTACCAAGATATTAAGCCAACCCAAGGAGAGTGGCTATGGTCCCCTCTCTATCCTCTGCTCCGCCTTTGGTGACAAAAAGCGCCTCTTCAAGGTGAAGGCTTCTAGCTTCTACCCAAAACCTGCCGTCGAGAGCAGCGTCATCCAACTCACTAATATCAAAAGAGATATAAATCTATCTCAATTCTTAACCCACCTCAAAAAACTCTTCTCCTTAAGGCGCAAGACATTAGGCCGCATCGCGACAGAGCTTCAATTTGACTCCCTCCCTAACGCCTTAAGCTTAAGGCGTCCCGAAGAGCTCTCCTGGGAGGAGCATCTATCTCTTTTTAGTTCAACTATTTAAAGTTGAAATTCAGTAATTCAATTATAATTAAATTATTAGTTATAATAGTTATATAAGGAGAGGGGGTAGATTATGTCTATTATTCAGGGAGGAGGATCTGTTGATCCATACAAAGATTTTTCTCAAGGAACAGGCAAGTTTATTGATCAGACTAAAGTTGGTACTGACAACAAATTTAATCCTAATGAGACAATTCAATTGATGGGGAACTTACATAAATCCAAGGTTCATGTTGTTGCTCCTGACCCTGAAAAATCAACCTCTGCTTTAAAGCAACGAGGCGTTAGCCATCAAAAACCTAAATCCATACAGACTGACCGCTTCTTAATAGATCATCTTAGTAAAGAAGAGATAAGTAAGCTGACCCCAGAGAATTTAAACAAGCTAGAGAAGACACTTAAAAAATTTAAGTCAAACCCATGGAACCATGCCTTCCATGGAGGCCAGGTTAAGCGAGCAAAGGGTCTCCTTGAGCAAATTGGGGAGGTTAAGGCGCTTGAAAAATTGTTATCTGATACGGTGACCACTAAAATATCAGCCCTTGCAAAAGCAGACTTTGACCCTGAGTTATTTGAGGGCATTTTGATGTTAGCTGGTACCAATAAAGAGACAGCTAACAGCCATGTAGATAACTTGGGTAAGGGAGAAATTCACTTCTCTGAAGCTATGGAGGACATTTCGGGCGAAAAACTCGAAGCACACGCTCAAGTCTTAGTCTTTGTCGCCGCCAAAAACAAAAATACCGATTTTTTTACAAAACTAGAACAGAGGTTGAAAACTCCCTCTCCAGAAAATGAGGATAAAGCGAGATACGAGAAGGAAACACATGCATTTAGAACAGCCCTGCTTGTATTAGACAACAGCAATATCTCACCTGAACCAGATGAGAATTTTGGCAGAGCACCTGGAGAGGCTTTGGAGGATTGGGAAAGGAGAAATAGCTAAATTTTTGAGCAATAAATAGAGAAAAAATAGGGTAAGAATATGGGTGGTGGTTTACCTATTCAAAGCGGGGGCAAAGATCCCTATGCAAGTCGTTCGGATGGGTTGAAACATTTTCAGCTTCGAGATGAGCAGGGGAAGGTTCCACAATCTTTTGACGAGAAAAATCGCATCATTGCAAACAACATTCTCTCTAATCTTGGAGATATTCATAAAGCAAAGGTTGTTGTCGCACCGATGCCAGAGGATCGGTCTGGCCTGCAGTACACTCAGTTTTCAACCACAAAAGCAAAGAAGGTCTCTGCTGAGAGCTTCTTGATCAACCATCTCTCAAAAGAGGAGATCGGCCAGCTAGATCTAAAAAATTGTGAAAAACTGACCAAGGCGATCTCAGCATATAAGAGCAGCTTCACCGGACTATTTCAAAAGCTTCTTGGACGGAGTAAGTATGCTAGAGCTAGTAAGATTGAACAGTTGGCAAATGAGAGAAAAAATGAGTTATTGGCAGATCGGTGTGATCATTCGAAAGGGTTTGCAAGGCTTGTTGGCGGGGAGTCAAGAAAGATCATTGCAAATGCTGGAACGGAGC
>JAJFMK010000191.1 GCA_021772215.1 Chlamydiota bacterium
CCTTGAGAAAGATATGAAGATGAAGGGAATGGACATGGTCTACGAATTTGCGAAAGATGCAGCTCGTTACGCCATCAAACAGGGAAAAATGGAAGCAAAGAAGATGTTTTCTGAGGCGATGGGGATGATCGCTAGCGCTGCGATCAGCTTCGTCGGTGCCGGTTTGGCCTTGAGATCTGATAGAGCATCAAGGAACCAAGTTGCAGCTGAACAAAAAAGTTCTGTGTCAAACAGCAAAATGTATGGAGAGCCTCCGGGAAATCCTCCAACAACTACAGATAAAGGTAAGACAGTTACGTTGAAACAAAATGAAAGGGGAGAATGGGTGGATAAAAATACTGGAAATAACCTGGATTCAAACCAGAACCCCTTTCACCCTGACATCAATACTAAAAATCCGAGCTTTTATGACAACCCTGGACCTGCTAAAGGTAAGCCTCCTCCTACACTCAAAGATCTTGACACCTTTGCAAATGGTACCCCAAAGCCGGGAGTAAAAGATCTGCAGGCGTATAAAGATCATTACGGTAAGATGCCGCCAAATCAAAAGCCGGTAGTAGTAGAAAATGACGTTATTGTAAAAAAAGAGCTCAACCCGGCAAAATTTGCAGAGTATGAAAAGGGTGCTCAAGACTATGCTAACAGTTTTAGAGACAAAACCTCTGTAGCACAGAAAGTATACTCGACACAGCAGCTAAACTTACAAATGTATCAAGCCTATACTCAAACAGCCTCTCAGACTGCATCGGCAGCCGCTAAGTTTTCTGCTATTGAATTTGAAGAGAGAAAGGCACACTATCAGGCAGCGCAGATTATGGCGCAGGCGATGAAGGAGATTTATCAGCAGTATCTGCAGGGGGCGAACGAGGCGTTTAACCAAGAGACGCAGTTAATTGATGCCTTGATGCAGTTTTTACAGTCATTTTCCCAAAACATCTCGCGGCTTGTGTTCCGCGGTTGATGTCACCCCGATGGGGTGTTTTTGGTCAGGGGGCGTTTCCCCTCGGGGGCGTTGGGCAGCTGTCTGTCTCCAGCGCCCCTCTTCTTTTTTAACAAATACACCCAATTGTGTCATCTGGGTGTATTTATTAAATGCTAGATTTGCTTGAGCAGATTTAGGAACGGATGGTTGATGAAGAGTTTATCTCTGCCTCGCTTAATCTCTTCTAAAATGCCGATCTCACATAGAATCTATAGGGTTTCATGAAGAGAAGTTCGACAAGCTCTTTGTTGTAATTTAAGCATATTTCGCAGATATACCGAACAAATCGTAAAAATTTAGGTATATCCTCTGAATATACCTAAAATTCGCTTATTTTCTGGGTATATCCTCTAAAAATTAATAACCACCCGCTCGCTTTGCTAGCTAGAGGTTAGTTCCTTTCCTTTGCTTAAGCGATCTTTTCGTCAGTGCGGATGATCTGAGGGATCGATTTGGTTTCGACAGCCTCTTGGTCGACGATGATCTCGCGGATTGTATCGTCGGAGGGCACCTCATACATGAGATCGCGCATAAGGGCCTCTAGGATGAGGCGCAGCGCTCTTGCGCCGGTGCCGGCCTTTTTGGCCTTGTCGGCGATGGCGAGGAGGGCGTCATCTGTGAAGGTGAGGGAGACTCCCTCCATGTCGAAGAGGCCTTTGAACTGCTTGATGACAGCATTCCTTGGTTCGACGAGGATCTGGACTAGGTCGTCGCGGGAGAGCTCGTTGCAGTTGGCGACGCTGTGGAAGCGGCCGATGAATTCGGGGATCATCCCGAAGTGGATCAGGTCTTCCGGCTCCGCTTTGGAGAGCAGGTAGTTCTTCTCATGTTCGTCAATTCCTTGGCCTTCGGTTCTTTTGAAGCCGATAGTGGTTTTGCCAAGTCTTTTCGCGACCACTTTTTCTAAGTTGACGAAAGCGCCGCCGGCGATGAAGAGAATATTGTCAGTGTTGACCTTGATATACTCTTGATGAGGGTGCTTGCGGCCTCCTTTAGGAGGGACATTGGCGACGGTGCCTTCGATAATTTTAAGAAGCGCCTGCTGCACACCTTCACCGGAGACGTCTCGGGTGATAGAGACGTTGGAGGTGGTGCGGTTGATCTTGTCGATCTCATCGATATAGACGATGCCGTGCTCTGCTTTTTCGACGTCGTAATCGGAAGCTTGGAGGAGACGTAAGATGATGTTTTCCACATCTTCGCCGACGTAGCCAGCTTCTGTTAAGGTGGTGGCATCAGCATTAGCGATGGGGACATCGAGGACGTTGGCGAGTGTGCGGGCGATCAAGGTCTTTCCGGAGCCTGTGGGGCCAAAGAGCATCACGTTCGACTTGCTAAACTCTATCTCGTTTTTCGAGCTTTTGTGGCGGATGCGCTTATAGTGGTTATAGACGGCAACAGAGATCGCTCTTTTTGCACTATCTTGGCCGATGATATATTCGTCGAGCCGCTCTTTGATCTCTTGTGGCTTTAAGACCTTAAAGTCGAAGTGGGAGCCCTTCTTTTGAGGAGATTCCTCCTCATCTTGCTGGCCCTCTTCCGGCTGCTTTTCGATGATGCCGCTGCAGAGGCGCACACATTTGTCGCAGATGTAGACGTCAGGTCCGGAGATCAGCTTTTCAACCTGTGTCTCATCGCGTCCGCAAAAAGAGCACTCTAATTTGTCATTTCCCTTTCGTGTCATATCTATACCTTAAAATTACGGAGAGACTACCTCGTCGATCAACCCATACTGTTTTGCCTCTTCGGCGCTCATAAAGAAGTCGCGGTCGACATCTTTGACGATCTTATCGTAAGGCTGACCTGTGCATTCAGAAATAATTTGGTTTGTCACCTGTTTTAGGTGGATGATCTCTTTAGCTTGAAGCTGGATGTCGGAGCTTGTCCCCATCACCCCGCCGTGCGGCTGGTGGATCATGATGCGGCTGTGGGGCAGGCCATAGCGCTTTCCCTTGGTGCCGGCAGTTAGGAGGAGCGCGCCCATAGAGGCGGCCTGGCCGATGCAGTAGGTGTGAACTTCACAGCCTAAGTATTTGAGCGTATCGTAGATCGCAAGACCTGCATTGATATAGCCGCCCATCGAGTTGATGTAGAGACTAATATGCTTCTTTGGATCTTCCATCTTGAGAAAGAGGAGCTGCGCTACGACAACATTGGCCACCTGATCCGTAATGTCTGAACCGACGAAGATAATGCGATCTTTGAGCAGCCTGGAGTAGATATCCATTGAGCGCTCACCGCGTCCCGTATCCTCTATGACGTAAGGTGTAAGCGATCCTTGGGGTTGATGTTCCTCTCTTTTCATGAATGAATTCCTATTTTGAATATGTTAAGAGCCATTATAGGCGATCTCTCATAAATACACAATCCGGGCTATTTTTGAAAAACCTAATGGCCTCATAGAGGAAAAACTAGGTTGTCGGTGCGCAGCTTTGGAATTGGTCAACAGTTTTAATCGATACAATTTGGTAATCCGATTGGGCTTTTCTATAGGCGGCAAGTGTTCTCTTCAACATGTCAAAGAGGGATTCACTGTCTTCATCTTCTGGGTGCCGCATGAGCTGGGTAAGGTCTGGACCGCGAACTTTTGATAGTTCAAAGCAGATCTGCATCTCAGTAAAAATTTCGAAGATCTTTTTGAGTGCTTCTTTGTTTAACTTTACTCCAAACGTCACGACTTCATAAGTGTTGGGATTGTTAATTCCGTCGTCGCTTGGTTTGTAGGTTACTGAGATGTAAGACATATGTTCTTTGGCATGTTACTTAAATTCTTCGAGGAGAGTATCGAGAGTTCTTTCAATTAGTAGAGTTAGATATTCAGTTCAATTTGAAGGTCATAAATATTCTTAATTGCGTCGTATTCTTGCTTTGCTTTTTCAAATCTATTGGTATGAGACGTGAGGTATGTACGTTCTTCTGAGGTGCCGTACAAGTTGGCCTTTTTGCGGCGCGTCTCTTCATTGTCTAAGCAGATTTGTAGTTCGACGTAGGCTCCGAAGATTTGACGAATCGTCCCTTTGTCTAAATCTTTATTACTTGAAACCCTGTATTGGTTGGTATCATTTACGCCATATTCAAATGGGCAAACTGTTTTTGTATATGACATGTAGTCTCCTTTATTTAAGTTCCTCAATGAGGGTGTCGAGTGTTCTTTCTGTGAGAAGGGCGAGGTAGAGGCGGGTCTGTCTTTCGCGCTCTTCCATCTTTTGGGTAGTAAGTCTCTCTTGCGGCGGGCGCAGCGCCTGCTCGTAGATCATCTCGCGGTTTAGCTCATCCATCGAGATCTGGATGTCTCTTTCTTTCGCGATGCCGCGAAGAAGGTAGATGAGGGAGAGTCTGAGTTTGGCGTAATTTAGGATCTTCTCTTCGATCTCTTTAGCATTCGCTTCGATCCAGCTGTTGGTAACGCCCTGGTTGAAGAGGCCGAGGACGTAGTTCTCAATTAGAATCGATTTTTCATGGTCTAGAAGCGTCTGTGGCAGGTCGAGAGGATACTTCTCAAGTAGCCACTTCTCGAGCTGCTCACGCTTTTTGGCGCGTATGGTATCGCTCGCCTCTTTTGTAAGATTTTCGTTGACGCGGGTGCGCAGCTGTTCGATATTTTCGACGCCAAATTTTTTGAGGGTCTCTTCGTCGAAGTCGGGAAGCTTTGGCTTGGCGATCTCTTGGACAGTGAGGCGGTAGTTAGCCGGCTTAAAGGCTCCCTCTTCGTCGCCGAAGAGATTCAAAGGATTTTTATCTTTTTTGCTCTTACCTTCGACAGGTTCGTTGATCTTGGCGCCGACGACCAGCTTAAACATCCATTCAGGAAGTTCCTCTTTCGTCACCTCGAAGCGGCGGCCCTCACAGATTTTACTTTCGGGCTCTTCTAGTTTAGTGATTTCGAGGCTGACCCAGTCCCCCTCTTCAACGGCGCGCCCTTCTACCTTCTCCCACTCAGCGTGGTAGAGGCGAAGCTTGCGTAAAGTCTTTTCTACATCTTCTTCATTAACGCTTTTTTCTTCGACTGGCTCGAGTTTAAACCCTTTAAGGTCGAGTGCAGGGCTTAGAGGCTTTGTCTCATACTCCACCTCGATGGCGGCGCCATCATCCAAAGATATATTTTGAAGGTTAGCCTTATCAACCTGACCGGTGAGGGGTTTCTGCTCGATGCCGTTAATGGCCTCATTGACAGCTGCATGGAGAAGCTTACGGCGCCACTCCTTCTCGACATCGCCCTTATACTGCTGCTCGATCACCTCTTTGGGCGCTTTACCTTTGCGGAAGCCGGGCAATGAGACACTCTTGTTGACCTGCTTGAGCGCATCGTCATAGGACTTTGAGGTCTGCTCTTTATTGACTTTGATACGTAATTTTATTCTTGAACCGGGGAGGTTTTCAACTTCGACTTCGGGTTGCATGGGGGACTCCTATTAAGGAAATGAAAAGCGGGTGATGAGGTTCGAACTCACGACCC
>JAJFMK010000192.1 GCA_021772215.1 Chlamydiota bacterium
GTCAATGACCTTCAAAATTTGAATCAAGACTATTTGAATAAAAAAATTGTCATAAACTCACAAGAGATTAAAGATGGTTCCCCAATCATCACAAAAGCGATCCAGAAAGTGAAAGAGACAGAGGGCCTCTTAGATCTGCAAAAGCTAGCTGAAGGATCGAAAGCAGGAGCAGATTCGTTAGTCCCATTAGTTGAGACTATTGTGGCTGAAGCTATTTTGGATGGGGATCAAAAGCTTCTTACACGGGTCGTTGATTCTGCCTTTACAACTGTTACGTCTGGTGGAGAAGATTATGCTAGAACAACCTGGACAGCTGCTCTGCAAAACCTGATTGGAACCACAGTTCTGAACGAGGAATATTAACCACTCACTCGCCAAAGCTCGCTAGTGGTTAAATCCTATTGGATTAGAGCCTTCTCTCTTTAGGGCCTCTTTTGAAGATTTTTAGGAGGATAAAGAGGAATAGAAGTCCAACCACAGAGCCGAAGATCATTTTATTGGAGGGCATCGGAAATGCCCAGGAGCTCTTCTCGATGTGCGAGGCAAAAAGCGGGGTGGAGGCGACCTTTTCTCCCTTATGGTTGAGTGCATAGAGGGTTCCCACCTGATCGCCTGCCTTGGGCGGTTCGTTGAGCTCTTGCAGGTGGAGTTTGAGGTGAAAATGCTCCCCTTCGGAGGGGAAGAAGGAGACCTCGATCGGCTCATGGGTTTCGGTATGGACTTTTCTGTTTTTTCCCTGCTCGAGGGTGACGCTTTGGGGACCGGCCGAGAGAAGCTGCTTAGTCACTCTCTGCTCTTGGAAGGCAGCTTCAAAGAGCGCTTTCGTGTCGATGTAGGGATCCTCTTTCTCTTTTCCACCTAAGACGACAGTGATGAGGGTGCGGCCATCTTTGTGAGCGGCGGCGGCGAGGCAGCAGCCGGCGTCGGAGGTGGTTCCCGTCTTAATGCCGATGGCATGTTCGTAAGCATGTTTGCCCTTTTTTAAGAGGCGGTTGGTCTGTACGAGAGGGACAGGATCCTGTTTATTGGTTTTGGGGCGCTGGTGTGTCTTTGTGGTGACGATTTTACGAAAGAGGGGATCTTCCATTCCAGCTTTGGCAATAAGGGCGAGGTCGTAGGCGGTCGATTTGTGGTGAGGGTGGTGCAGGCCGTGTGGATTTAAGAAGTGGGTCTCTTCGCAGCCCCAAAGCTTCATCTCTTCGTTGAGCTCTTTCATAAATTTAGGGACAGAGCCGCTGAGGTGGTGGGCGATAATGTTGGAGGCGTCGTCAGCAGAGGCGACCATCATGCCGTAGATCAGGTCGTTTAAGGAGAGGATTTCCCCTTTTTTGATGCCGATGTGGCAGGCATCAAAGACGAGCCAGTGAGGTGGGTGCTTTTTGTAGCCGCTTTTTCGCTTCTCATCCTCAGAGACAGCTCCAATGCAGTCCTGGACAGCTGCGACAGGGGTGTCTAGCCGGTTTCTAGCCATTTTAAGGGCATGGATGCAGGTAGCCATCTTGGTGAGGCTTGCGGGGTATCTTGCCTCCTTGGCCCTCTTCTCAAAGAGAACAGCCCCCGTGTCAGCATCTATCATGATGGCGCTTTGGCACTTAAGCTTAATGTGGGCCGGAGAGGCCATAAGGGCCACGGGTAAGAGAAGAAGGGTCAACACTTTACGAATCACGCTTGAATTTATACCGCAATTGGCACGTTTTTTGCACCTTTAAAGGTAGGGGAGGTGAGTGATTATGGACCATATTGACTGGCTAGACACCTCATATTCTCGGATGCTCGAGGAGCTAGAGGAGCTGTCCCATGAGGTTCTTTTAGAGGTAGATGAGGAGTTCTTAAAAAGGATGGGACTCAGCTCTCAAGGAGAGTTTATGAAGGGAGACCAGCTGCTCTCACGATTTTTCCATGTCGTGCAGAGAAGCGATAAAATGATTCTCTTCAACGACGACTTCGCTGTCTGGATTGTTCCAAGCAGTGAATCGGAAAGTGCGACATACGTCTGGATTGCGCAGCTGCGCAATCTTTGTAACGGATTTGAATTGGGCTTTGTGGCGAGAGATCAATACAACAGCTCGAAGCTGGTACTCAGACTTCTCGAAAGAGTTCTTCGCGAGATCGAAGAGAATGAGGAGCTAATCAAATGCTATGAGAGGGGAGGTTGAAGATGAAGAAGGAGACGAAAGTTCAAGGAGCTAAAAAGCGTGTGACAGCTAAAAAGAAGAAGAGCTCTTCGTTAGCTGTGAAGGATCGTATCCTCACATATGAGGGGATGAAGAGAAAGCAGATTACGTTGAAGAAGAAAGGGGGTGCTTCAAAGTGAGGATGTTCGTCCTCGCTTTGAAGCTGTATTCGACACTATCAAAGAGTCCGAGAATAAGGGGGATGCCGCGCCCCCCCTCCTCTTTAATTTCTTCCAGATTGCGCTTTGGTGTCGCTAGAGGATTAAATTCGATGCCCTGGTCGCGGATCTGTAAAAAGAAAAGGTGTGGATCTTTACTGTCGGTTGTCAGTTCAATTGTGCCATTACTATCTTTATGGCCATGCTGGATAATGTTTACGAGGGCCTCTTCGACAGCGATCTGCAGCTTAAAACGTAAATGTTTTTCTACGCTCATCTCATCGGCGTAAGCGTCAAGATACTCCATCATTGAGTAGAGCTGCTCTAATCTAGCTTCAAACTTTTCTGATTTTACCATCTTAAAAGTTGAGTACCAGATCGACGATTTTTTTAGCGAGCTCTCGATTGAGAGGGTACAGAGCATTATCTTTTGCGTCGGAGTAGTCGTTGACCTGGCCAAGAGAGAAGACGTTGATCGCGTCGGGGCTAGAATACCACTCATGGTCAAAGACGACGCTGGCGGAGACTCTCGCGGGGCCTATGACAGTTAAACCTGAGGTAGTGTCCCAGAGGTTTATCTCAACAAGGGATGAGGAGCGCGTCTCGCGAGGGACAAGGGTATTTGTCAGCTCGCCTTCGGCGTTGGTGTCATAGCGAAAGCCAACATTAACGTCGCGGCAGTCTAAAAAGAAGATGTCAAGCTGGTAGCGCCCTCCTGAGGTGACCGGGACAAAGCGGCCCGATTCGGCGAGGAACTGAACAACAAAATTGGTCAAATCTCCTTGATGATCGCCAAGGGCAAAGGGAACCTGGATGGTGACGCGCCTCTCTTGAGAGAGTGACTCAAACTGGTAGCCGCAAGATGAGAGGAGAAGAAGGATTAAGAGAACTCTCTTCACGAGGCATCGACGGAGGCTATCACTTCTTCGGTAGGCTCTCTGCTAGATTCAATAGGGTCGATTTTCCCCATTTTGATGAGCCGATTACGGCAGAGCTCGGCGATCTTGGTGTCGGGGTAGGTAGCCATGGCGCTATCATAGTAGACGACGGCTGCGTCAGGCAGCGACTTGCGTTCATAAATACGGCCTGTCTCATAGAGGCCATGGGCGTGGATCTCTTCGGTCTGGAGCATGAGAGCTTTTACGTAACCGACGCGGGGGTCTTTGGGAAAGTCGATCTCAAAGCGGCGGCTATTGATCTTAGCGAGCTCGAGAAGATCGGGATTTTGAAATTCCAGTTCACTTTGACGACGGTAGAGCTCGGCGATGGCGATGTAGCTGGAGATAGCGAGCTCATCTTTGGGAAAGTGGCGGATAACTGTCTGATAGGAGTGGACCGCCTCTTTGATCTGGCTGATCTCCTCTAAGAGTTTACCTTTGCTGTAGTAGCTCTTTGCCGCAAGTCTTTCGCAAGGGACTAAAGAGGTCACTTCATCATAGATATCGAGGGCTTGCATCTCGCCGCCGGCTAGCTTTGGCATGTAGGATTGTGAAAACATGCGTCGCTTCTTGCCTAGGCGAAACTGCTCGGCGATATGGTACTTTGCCTCTACGGCAAAGGTGAAATACTCGGGGTTACCTTGAGATTTTAGGTAGTGAGAGAGAAGCTCATTGGCTGACTCAAATTCTCCTAAGAAGAGTTCACTCATCCCTTGGCGGAAGTAACTCTCTGGGGCCCAGCGGCTTCTGGAGAAGTTGTGGGTGATGATACGAAAGTGATATCTCGCCTCATCCCAGTGGTGTTCCTTAAAGGCGCTCATCCCCTCTTTGTAGTGGTCGAGGGGTGACATCTGTGGAATCAAGCTGCTGTCAACAACGCGCATCCCCTTGAGCCACAATCCTCTTTGGAGCCCGGCGTGGGCGTCGGAACTGAGGAGAAGAGTCAAAGAGAATAGGGCGGCAATGGTAAAACGTATCATAGTAAGAGAGAGTTTATCAGAAAAAAAGCTCTCGTGTCAATTAAGCTATCAGTTACAATGAGGTTATCACCCAAAAAATGTTAATATGCGGCTTGCTGTCTCAAAGCGCTCTAGTCTTCTTTCCGTTGTTGCTCTGATTATTGTTGCCTTCGGACAACCGGCATGGTCCCCCCTCTTTGGGTTAATCGCCAGTGCTTTAGGCTTTGCACTCTTTTGGATCTCTATTGTTGATCTGAAGGGTTACTGGCACCGATTCTGGGCGGGCAGCAGCTGGTTTACTATCGTCCAGATGATTCAGCTCTCCTGGGCACTCAGTCACCCCTACTCCTACATATACCCCATCTGGCTCGCCACCTCCTGCCTGATTGGCTTACAGTTCGGCTTTGTGGTGGGATGGATGCGCGAGGAGCGTGCAAAAAAGATGCCCTACCTCTTTTTCTTTGCCGCTCTTTGGACCTTGATGGAGTGGTCACGGCTCTTCATTCTCTCGGGCGTCTCTTGGAATCCTATCGGTCTTGGGCTTACCTCTGCTATCATTCCGCTGCAGATGGCCTCCCTCGCCGGCGTCTTTGGTCTCTCCTTCTGGGTCTTTTTTACCAACTCCCTCTTTTTTCGTTTCTATCTCATCGGGCGCACAGAGGAGAAGATTAATCTTTTAAAGAACCGAGCGCTCTCCCTTTGGCTTTTGGTCGCATTGACCCCCTACACTTACGGCTCGATTCAATACTCTATGCATGTCGGCGAGCTGAACCGCAGTGTTGAGATGGGTGAGCTGGTCAATGTGCTTTTGGTTCAGACCGCTTTTCCCGTAGAAGAGGTGATGAAGCTGCAAGATCCGCAGTCAACCCTTCTGCAGGTCTACAGCAAATGGAAAAAGATTCTAAATATTCTTCAAGATAAAAAGGATCTCAATGTTGACCTTCTCGTCCTTCCGGAGTATGTCGTACCTTTCGGTACCTACTATCCTGTCTTTCCTCTTGATGCTGTTCAGCTTGAGTTTCAGAATCTCTTTGGGGAGGATGTCTCTGCAAAGCTGCCGGAAAGAGAGATCCATCTGGCGATGCCGATAGAGACCATTGCAGGGGAGTACTGGATGGTCAACAACGCCTACTGGATTCAGTCCCTCTCCAATATCTTTGACGCTGAAGTGATTGCAGGGCTTGAGGATGTGGAGGAGTTTTTAGATAAGCCAAGCGAGCACTATAGCAGCGCTATGGTCTTCTTTCCCGAAGCGGGGCGTATTGAGCGCTATGAAAAGCGTGTTCTCGTTCCCTTAGGCGAATATAGTCCTTTTGATTTTTGCCGTGCCTTTGCCGCCAACTACGGGGTGATGGGCTCTTTTACACCGGGAACGAAGGCAAAAGTGATCGATGGGAAGACAATCGCCTATGGTCTTTCAATCTGTTATGAAGAGACCTACGGCCACATCATGAGCGATAACCGCTGGTTAGGAGCTGAGATGCTGGTCAACTTGACAA
>JAJFMK010000193.1 GCA_021772215.1 Chlamydiota bacterium
CGACGAGGCGGGCAAGGGGGACTTCTTCGGCCCTCTTTGTGTGGCCTCTCTCTATGCGGACGAGGAGCAGATCAAAGAGCTGTTAGCCCTTGGGGTCAAAGACTCCAAAACAATGAATGATACAAAAATCAAAGAGCTCGCCAGAGGAATTAAGAAGATCTGCCAGTCACACACAGTGATGATTAACCCTGAAAAGTACAATGAGATCTACCCCAAATTTCGCAACCTAAACTCCCTTTTAGCCTGGGGCCATGCAACCGCCATCGAACAGCTGGTGGCAAAGACGGGCTGCAAAGATGTGATCATCGATCAGTTTGCTAACGAGAGCGTTGTAGAAAATGCCGTATCGAGAAAAGAGCTTAAGCTAAACCTCATACAGCGCACCAAGGGTGAGTCTGATGTCGTTGTCGCTGCCGCCTCAATTATCGCAAGGGACTCATTTCTATTTGGACTTGAAAAGTTGTCACAAATGATCAATAGTTCGCTTCCTAAGGGCGCCTCAGCGCAGGTCGTCGCCGCTGGCAGGAAACTCTTCCAAAGAGTGGGCGAGGCGGGACTGGCTCGGGTTGCCAAAAGACATTTTAAAACGTGGAATCAGGTATGCTCAACAGAGGACTAATTTGGATAGCGATCATCGCCATATTGGCGATCATCACGCTTAATGTAATCCCGCTCTTTTGGGGCGGCAGCCCAGAAACCTACATCAAACAGACTGATGTGCGCGGCATGGCGATCAAATATAAAGATCAGCTCTACACCCTCAACTTCGACCAGCAAAAACGCAGCATCGATATCTTCAACCGCGCGCTGCCCGTCGGCGACCTCCCCTCAAAGTCTTACGACCCCAAGCTCGATTTCCAGCAGATCATCATCTACCGCTTCAATAACCAGCCAAGCATCGATATCACCCCTATCCGCTGGGTCGAAAACAACCTCCTCTTCAAAGCACCTGACTGGTCAAACAGCTACCTAATCGAGGTGAGCCAAGATGAGCTCCACAATATGCTTCAAGATGCGTACCCTAATTAAATGGGCAATTGAGACAGATCATCCCAACTAAGAACGGTGCCGTGGGAGCGCTTTTGGCTCTCTAAGCCGCCATACACAAGGTAACTATTTTCTGGTTTACCCCCTGAAAGCTCATTCCATTTTGCAAGATTTGAAAAGAAACCGCTATTGACCGTCTCTCCAGACTTGATCTCAACAGGGATTAACTGCTCCCCATTGTCAATAATACAGTCCACCTCATGACCTGTGCGGTCTCTCCAAAAGTAGAGATTTGGTCTTTTCCCAGTATTGAATCTTCTTTTCATCAGATCGGCTAGGATCAACGATTCAAAAAGCCCGCCTCTCAAATAATGAGTTTCAAGATCCTTTAAAGACCGAATGGAAAGGAGATGCGAAGCTAGGCCACAGTCATAAAAGTAGAGCTTAGGACTCTTCACAAGACGCTTGTTGAAATTCTTATGGTGCGGCTGAAGTAGAAACACAACATAGGTCGCTTCGAGTAGGGAAAGCCATGATTTAACGGTGTTTGTTGCTATTCCACAATCATTTCCAATCGCAGTTAGATCCAAAAGTTGCCCAATCCTTCCCGCACAAAGTTTGAGAAACTTCTGAAAGAGGGAAAGATCTTGTATCTGTCGCAACTGACGCAAATCTCTTTCAATATATGTACCCAGATAGCTTTCAATCCACTCTTCCGGATCAGAATGGTTATTATGAAGCGGCGGGTAAAACCCACGATAGAGAAGCTCCTTGTAGTCTGTTGGCAAAGCTTTGGCTTCTCTTAGTTCTTCAATACTTAGAGGAAGTAAAGTAGTGATTGCAATTCTTCCCGCCAGAGTCTGATTAATATGATGACTGAGCAAAATATTTTCAGATCCAGTAAGTATGAAAAAGCCGGCCTTTTTCCATTCATCGATATAAACCTGAATGTAAGAAAGCAGTTCCGGAACACGTTGAATTTCATCGAGGATAACCCCTCTTTCTTCTTTTAACGAGTTAATAAACTGTCTGGGATCTTCTGTAGCCCTCTCTCTTAGATCAAGAGCTTCCAAATTTACATACTTATGCTCAGGAAAGAGGGCTTTGGCAATCGTGGTTTTGCCAGATTGCCTAGGTCCCAAAATTGCAATAGCAGGGAAATTTTGCGCAGCCTTTTCGAGCCTGGGGGAGATTCTCCTCTCAATGTACTTCATACTGACAATTATGTAATCGGATTACATAATTGTCAAAGGTATGCGCAACAAACTGAATACCAGAAGGTTATATAGCCTCAATTTCCTTCACAAGGGCCTCGTCGAGCTCGATTTCGCCGGCAGCGAGGTTCTGTTCAAGCTGCTGAAGGTTGGAGGCGCCCAAAATAACCGTAGAGACGTTGGGGTTGCGCAGACACCAAGCGATGCCCACTTCTGAGGGGCTGTAGGGGCTCTTCTCTACAATGGAGATGTACTTATCGATACGCCTCTTCTTCTCTTCAGTAAAGTACTCTAGTAACCACTGCTGGTGAGAGAGTCGGCTCTTTTCGGGAATCCCCTTTTGATACTTTCCGGTGAGGAAGCCTGAAGCGAGCGGACTCCAGATAGTTGTACCGAGGCCATAGTTTTTAAAAAGAGGGAGATAATCCGTCTCCAGTTTCTTGCGCTCTAGGAGGTTGTACTCCGGCTGCTCGACGACAGGAGGTGTCAGATGATGCAACGAGGCGAGCTTCATCGCCTCTTCAATCTGGGTCGCTTCCCACTCAGAAGTGCCCCAGTAGAAGACTAACCCCTGCTGAACAAGCGTCTCAATGGCACGCATTGTCTCCTCAATAGGGGTCTCTGTATCTGGACGGTGGCAGAAGAGAATATCCACATAATCTTGCTGGAGGCGGCGAAGGGAGTTCTTTGTCCCCTCCACCATCCGTTTCCAGGAGAGCCCAGTCTGATTGGGGCCCTCTCCTCCCCAGAAAATCTTTGTGGAGACGATCACCTTCTCTCTAGGAAATTCTCTCAAAGCCTCACCCATCAAAAGCTCAGCCGCGCCATGGCCATAAACCTCGGCGTTATCAAAGAAGTTGACCCCCCTCTCATAGGCAAACCGCATACACTCTTTCGCCAAATCAAGGTCTAACGTAGTCCCAAAGGTGACCCAAGAGCCAAAGGATAGCTCACTGACCTGTAATCCTGTCTTTCCCAAACGCCGATACTTCATTTTTACCTCAAAATTTTACTATTTCAAACCACCCTCATCTTTGGTATAATGCAGATTATGCATATTAATCGGCTATACCTTGATGATATTGACCCCCTTCGCATGTTTACCCATGAGACGATCTTTCCCGACCGCAAAGACCATGAAGAGAATGAGCAGCAGGAAGAAAAGGAGAAAGAGGATGCACGCGTCCTTGAGCTCTTCTTAAGTATGGTCAAGGATAAGGAGGTCGTCCGCCGCCAGCTAGAGAGCAAGATACTGGGCTCCTTTCGCATAGGCCCTAACCTGGCTCATCTCGCCGAACTGCTCAACCGCTCTGATGTTCAAGGACATATCCGCGAAAAGCTGCGCCAGCAGGCTAGCAGCGACCCCAAAAAACGGTCCGAATCGATAAGAGTCATAGAGAACCTTAAAAAACTCAACAGTCGCATCGAAAAAGAGAACAGCGTCTGGTTCCGCAAGGTCCCCCTCTTCGCCCGCATCTACTGGCAGATCAACAAGGTCAACATCCCCAAAGATTAACCTTTCCTTTCTCTTAACAATCAACGAGATACAAAACCATGCACTACCATTGCACGGTTTTACCCCAAACCGTGCATTGACAATGCACGGTTATTTCAATATCCTGTAATTATGGAGAGAGAAGTTCTAAAACAGGTTATCAGAGATCAGCAGGAGTATCGACCTCCAAAAAATTTCTATGATCGCGATCTAACCAATACAGTGCAAGGTTTCATCGATGATCCCAGCATATTGATCATCAGTGGCATTAGACGTTCAGGAAAATCAACGATCCAGCGCCTCTTACAAAGAGAGCTTGCAAAATCAGATTTCTACCTCAACTTCGATGATGAACGACTAGTTCGTTTCAAAGTAGACCACTTCCAGATGTTACTCGAGGTTCTCATCGAAACATTCGGTGAACAGTCCACTTATTACTTCGATGAAATCCAAAATATTGAGGGGTGGGAGAGGTTCATCCGTAGACTTTATGAACAGGATAAGAAGATCTATATCACAGGATCGAACGCCAAACTCTTAAGCAAAGAGCTAGGAACGCACCTTACGGGACGATACATTCAGTTCGAAGTCTTTCCCCTCTCATTCAAAGAGATCGTCCGACACAATAATCCCGACCTTCTTTGTAAAAAAGCGCACTCAACAAGTGATGTGGGCCAGATTCTGCATCTCTTCTCAGACTATTTAGTCAACGGCGGAGTACCAGAGTTTGTAAAATTCAAAAAACCGGAGTATTTAAGAGACCTTTTTGAAGGAATTCTCTATCGCGATATCATCGCGCGCTACAACATTAATCATGAAAAGCCCTTGCGGGAAGTTGTCTACTCTCTAGCTAGCAACATAGGAAAAGAGTTTAGTTACACAAAGTTGAGTCGCGCAGTCGGCATAAATAGCCCCAATACGATTTCAAACTACTGCAGCTATTTAGAGCAGTGCTACCTCTTCTTCTTTATCAACCGCTATAGCTATTCACTCAAAAAGCAGCTTCAATATAACAAAAAATGCTACATGATCGACCCCGCTCTTATTCGCACAACAGGCTTTCGTGTTAGCGAAGATCGAGGCCGTCTACTAGAGAATATTGTCTTTCTACACCTTAGACAAAAGACAAAAGAGATCTACTTCCACAAAGAGCAAAAAGAGTGCGATTTTATCATCCGAGAGGGCAATCAGATTAGAGAAGCTATCCAGGTCACCACCCACCTCTCTAATGAAGAGGTAAAAAAACGTGAAATTAACGGTCTTGTCGAGGCATTAAGAACCTACGATCTCTCTGAAGGCTTAATCCTCACTGAAAATGAACAGGATACAATCGTGCATGAAGGGTTAAAGATCAAAGTTCTACCCATCTGGAAGTGGTTATTATCAAAAACTTAATTTTATCTTTATTCTGGATTAATATTGGTAAGTTACAATATATGTATCAAACAACTATTTGCGGGTTCTCCCTCTCCCTCCCAAAGACCCGTTAATAGTCACCACCACTCCCTGGCGATCTCTTCGGAGATCGCCTTTTTTTTTAAAAAAACATCCTTGTGCTTTTTTGGCTCTCAGCTCAAAATAGAGGGTAAAATTTTGGTGAGAGAGCAATGAGCACAGCCGCAGCAGTTCGTGATGTAAAATTTGGAGATGAGAGCTCTAAAACTGAGGGTTTGGGGACCTTCTATGGCGTCTTCCTCCCCTCACTTTTAGCCACCCTAGGGGTGATTTTTCACCTGCGCTTAGGCTGGATCGTAGGCTCATATGGCATCTTCTTAACAGCCCTCACAGTCATATCAACCTTCTCTATCGCCTTTGTCACCTCGCTCTCCCTGGCAGCCACAGCGACCAACATGCGAATCAAGGGGGGCGGAACCTACTACATTCTCTCACGCTCATTTGGAACCGAACTCGGCGCAGCGATCGGGATACCCCTCTACATCTCTCAAGTATTGATGGTCACCTTCGTAATCATGGGTTTGACTGAAGTAATTTTTTCAATCAATCCTCTCCTAGATCCAATCAGCGTAAAATTTTCCCTCTTGGGAGCCCTTTTTCTCCTCTCAACAGTTCTGGCAAAACATTCTCTAAAAGTGCAGCCCTTCGTTCTCTTTATTGTCTTTCTATCAATTAGCTCCTTTTTCATAGGTGGAGTTGAGATAGATTTTGAGGAGATCCCCTTTCAGATTCCCGCCCCAAAAAATGAAACTTTCTGGGGAGCATTTGCACTTCTTTTTCCGGCAGTGACAGGAATCGAGGCGGGCTTTGGAATGTCGGGAAATTTAAAAAACCCCAGCCGCTCCCTAACGTTAGGGACAATGCTTGCCATCTTAGCAGCTCTGACACTCTTCCTTGTCACCTCCTTCTTCATGTACAGCTCTGTCCCTGAGTACCTCTTAAAATATGATCCGATGGTGATGGCACACTACGCCCGCTTTAGCCCTCTCGTGCTAATCTCCGTACTCTCCACCAGCCTATATGCAGGAATTGGATCACTCGTTGGCGGCCCAAGAACGCTACAGGCGCTAAGCCGCGATGCCATCGTCCCCAATTGGCTCTCTAAAGGCTTCGGCTCCCTCGATACCCCCCTATATAGTTCACTCTGCACAACGGCTTTAGTTGGGGCCTCCCTCTTCATTGGACGAATTGACATCATCGCCCCCATCCTGACGATGTTCTACCTCACAAGCTATGCGATGCTCAACTTTGCATCAGGAATTGAGACCCTTCTAGATAACCCCAGCTGGCGCCCCACCTTCACAGTCCCCTCATACGTCTCCTTCTTAGGGCTGTTTCTCTGCCTAGGCGCCATGCTAATGATCGATTCGGGCCAGACGTTGGTTAGCGTTACGATCATGTCGGCCATCTTCCTCTTCATCCGACGAAGAGCGATTGGTCAGCGTCTCGATGATATACGCAGCGGAATTATCCTCCATTTTACGCAGAAGGCGATCTACCATCTGGCAAGAAAGCAGGCGTCAAAAAGAGCTTGGCGCCCCACCTTTCTCGTCTTCTCAGGCTCCCCCTCTCGCCACCGCCGCCTCGTCGAATTTGCCGCCTCGCTAACAAGAAATAGCGGCTTTCTACTCACGACAGCCATTCTCCCCTCTAAAAACGCCTCTCAAGAAAAAATTGGCTCCTTTAAAGCGGGCATCGAAAAGTTCTACGACTCTAAACATATCCGCTCCCTAGTAGAAGTTGCTACCTCCAACGACCTCTTCTTAGGCATGAAAAGGGTTATCGCCTCCAGCGGCGTCGGACCTATCATCCCCAACTCAATCATCTTGGGAGTGAGCAGAGATCGACCCAAAAGATTGGCCGACGTGATCGACTTCTCCCACAAAATGCGAAAAAATGTCCTCGTCGTCCAAGAGAGCGGTAAGCGGCTTTTAAAGAGAAAGGCAAGAAGAAATAGCCCCAAAACTATCGATGTCTGGTGGGACGATGAGCTGCGTCTAAACTCACACCTGATGCTCATCTTAAGTCACATGATCAAAACAGACCCTCGCTGGAGAAACTGCAGCGTCATGCTTAAGTCAACAGCTCCCAATGAGAAGGCTTGCGAAGAGCGCAAAAGCTATTTCGAAGAGTTTGTCGCCGAACATCGACTCCGCGTCAACTGTGAAGTCTATTGCGAGAAGCCGGAAACAGCGCTAGAGGAGGTCATCATGCGCCGCTCGCAGCAGGCTGATGTTCTCTTTTTAGGACTCAAAGCCCCCGATGGTGATCTGGAGAGCTACAGCAGCTACCTTAAAGAGCGCTTTGGAAAAAAAATGCCCTTCCCTCTAATCGCCTACACGCTAAGTAGT
>JAJFMK010000194.1 GCA_021772215.1 Chlamydiota bacterium
CAAGAGCAGGTGATGCAGATTGCTCAGAAGCTGGCCAACTACTCGCTTGGTGAGGGTGATATCTTACGAAAAGCGATGGGAAAAAAGCAGCTGGAGGCGATGGCGGAGCAGCGTGAGAAGTTTCGCACCGGCTGCTTAGAAAATGATATCGATGAGGAGACGTCGATGACCATCTTCGATAAGATGGAGAAGTTCGCCTCCTACGGCTTTAACAAGTCGCATGCCGCTGCCTATAGCTACTTAACCTACGTTACTGCATACCTCAAGGCGCACTACCCAAAAGATTGGATGGCGGCGCTGATGACTTGCGACAGCCATGACATCTCTAAGGTCTCCAAATTTATCGGCGAGTCGTAGAGCCTTGGTATTCCGCTGCTCTCGCCCGATGTGAATGAGTCGATGCGGCAGTTTTTTGCTGCGCCGGAAGGTATCCGCTTTGCGATGGGAGGCATCAAAGGCCTTGGTGAGGGGGTTGTCGATATCCTTTTAGAGGAGAGACAAAAGGGAGGTCACTTCAAATCGCTATATGACTTTATGAAGCGCGTTGACTTAAAGAAGGTGGGGAAAAAATCGATAGAAACTATGGTTAATGCCGGCTGCTTCTCCTCTCTTGGCTGGAGCAAAGATCAGCTGCGTGTTAGTATCGAGCCGATGTATGAGGCGCTTCTCTCAAAGCAAAAAGAGTCTGCGAGCGGCTTTATGAACCTTTTCGAAGTGGCCGGAACCGACCATGTCGAAGAGCGATTCAAAGAGCCACCAGAGGTCATCGAGAGGACACCGGAACAAAAAGAGCTACTTTTAGAAAAAGAGCTTCTCGGCTTCTTCTTGACCGGCCATCCGCTAGAATCTTTTAAAAAGGAGCTGGAAAAGATCGGCTGCGTGCCGTTGCAGAAGATCAATGAGATGCAAAAAGAGAGCCTCTTTCGCGCCGCCTTTATCGTCGAAGATATCAAAATCCGTTTCGCCTCCAAGAGCCAGAAGAAGTTTGCCATTTTGAAGATCAGCGACCAGACGGAGATTTTAGAGTTGCCGATCTGGCCCGACCTCTTTGAAGAGAGGGGACACCTGATTGTCGAAAACCGCCCTCTCTTCGCCGTCTTGCAGCTCGAAGAGGAGGGGCGTCTCTCCTGCCGCTGGTTCGATGCCCTCGAGGCGGTCGATCAGGCAAAAATTGAAGAGTGCGACCGCGCCTATGACCGCGTTAAAGCGAGAATGATGCGTCCAAAAATACCTAAAAAAGAAGAAAAAGTGGAGAAGAAGGTGGAAAAACCAGAGACCTTTGCCCTAAAAATCGATGCGAAGAGCTGTCAGATGAGCGAGATCCTGCAGATTAAAGAGCTCTTTCGTCGCCATAGCGGGCCAAGTGCAATCGAGGTGATCTTTGAAATTGGCGGCGCTGAGCTTGCTCAAATTAAGATCAATGAGCCTTGGGGTGTAAATGTTAATGATGATCTTAAAAATGATCTTAAAAAGATCCCCTCAACGATACTATGAGGCCCTTTCGACAACACCATCTCCTAGCTCTTTTTGAGCGCTTCGAAGCGGGATATGACCCCTTCGATCTCACTTGCTACCTCTACTTTAAGCAAAACCGTGCTATTGGCTCTAAAGATCGAAAAGAGATTCAGCAGTGGGCAGTCGATCTGATTCGCTGGCGTGGCTTACTGGACTATTTTTTAAAAGAAAATCCCACATGGGAAAAGAGATTCGATCTCTGGCTAAATTTTGACCTCGATAAAGCTATAGCAGATCAGTCAATTCCCGCATATATTCGGGCGAGTGTTCCCCTGCTTCTCTTTGAGAGGCTCTCAAACATCTACGGCGAAAAGCGCGCTTTAGAGCTCTCGTGCCTTTTTAATGAAAGAGCGCCTGTTACGCTGCGTGCCAACCTATTGAAGACCACAAGAGATGAACTTCTAGAGCAGCTCTCATCAAAGTTTGCTGTCATTCCTACAGAAAAATCCCCATGTGGTATCACCTTAATAGAGAGCGCCCGCTTTCGAGACCTGCCTGAATTTCAACAGGGGCTCTTCGAAGTGCAAGATGAGGGGAGTCAGCTGCTCGCTCAACTTGTCCAAGCTAAGCCGGGCCAGCTCTTTATCGACTTCTGCGCCGGCTCCGGCGGTAAAAGCCTCGCCATCGCGCCTCAGATGGAGGGAAAGGGCCAGATCTTCTACCACGACATTAGAAAACGGGCCCTATCTGAGGCAAAACAGCGCTTTAAAAGAGCTGGCATCCAGAACGCGCAGCCCCTAGAGCCAGAATCTAATCAGTGGAAAAAACTAAAACGAAAGGCGGACTGGGTTCTAGTCGATGCCCCCTGCAGCGGCACTGGAACTTTACGAAGACAGATAGAGCTCAAATGGCGCATTGACGAACAGTTCTTAAAAGAGCTGCGCGCCAAACAGCGCACCATCTTCGAAAGGGCCCTTCAGTTCATCAAGCCGGGCGGCTCAATCGTCTACGCCACCTGCAGCATCCTCCCCGAGGAGAATGAGGAGCAGCTGGAGCACTTCCTCAAGACCTATCCTGTTACTCTCGCCGAGGAGCCCTTTAAGACCCTTCCTATCTCCGGCGGCATGGATGGCTTTTTTGCAGCGCGGCTTCTATTGTAAGTTGCAAAAACTGTATCCTAAATGAAACTCTCTATGCCTTCGTGTCTGCTATGTTAATATTTTGACAATTAACATAGCAGACACGAAGGCATAGAGAAAATCATTTTTAAAGTTATTTCAGCTCCTGATTCGCAAAAATTGCCATTCCTTCGGACATGAACTCAGCAAGTTTGGGGTGAAATGGATCTAACTGCTTCCTAAACTCAGGATGTTCTAGATAGAGCTGAGCCATCGCAAGATACACTTCTTGATTGGCGTTTTGAATCTGATCTGTAAAGGTGTGATGTTTTTGGATGATGCTTTGAACTTCAGATGAGTTAGGCTTTAACCCTTTTTCTAAGCATTGAACCAGTTCATTAAAGATAACGTGTGCTCTAATCGTAAGATCTTGGTAGTACCCCTTTCCTCTTTTTTCAACATCCTCACTGTTTTTTGTTGGACTGCGTACGCTTTTTAACAGGATCTCTTCCGTATCAGAGTAGCTAGTGTCTGCTTTTGCTTTTTGCAATAAGCTGATATTGAATCCATCAAAAATTTCTTGATCCTTCATTCTCTTTTTTCCTCGTAAATGTTTGATTGTTTTATCAACGGTTTCAAGCAGTTGTCCAATTTTTTTTGACTCTTGAATTAAAGATTTTCTATGTGAATAGAGAGCTGAAAGCTGATTGAAATCATCTTTACCCACAATGTCCTTAATCTGTCTTATCGTAAAACCCAACTCTTTATAAAAAAGAATCTGTTGCAACTGCAGCAGCTCTCTTTCTCCATAGTAACGGTAGCTGTTTGAACCATAGTAGGCGGGTTTCAGCAGACCCTCTTCTTCATAATAGTGAAGCGTTCTAACTGTTACTCCAGAAAGTTGGCTTAATTTTTTAACTGTGTAGACCATCGACCTTTCTTTTTTAATATCCCAATAATTCTAAGGGATGGTCAAATTGTAAACAATAACGTATACGTTAGGGTCAATAATGTTTCATCCCAACATATTGAGAAGACACTAGTGGTATTTTTTGACCGCTTAAGGTAAAATGTTGCCTTATGAAGCGTCTAATCCTCTCATTTTTTCTTGTAACCGCCTCTTTATCGGCGGCTTCTTCACTTTTCGCGCCGAGCGAGGAGACCCTTGAGCTTACATTTGATAATAAAATTTTAGCTCAGGTGAATGGCAAGCCGATCTCTGTGATCGATGTGATGAAGAAAATGGATGTGATCTTCTATCGCCAACACCCCGAATATATCGACTCCAAGTCAGCGAGATATCAATTTAACCAACAGAGCTGGCGCGCCGTTTTAGAAAATCTTATTGATAATGAACTGGTTAAAGCGGACGCGGAGGTGATGAAAGTTGAGGTGACCACGAGTGAGGTGCGCCAAGAGCTCGAAGCGAGCTTCGGACCTAACATCATCTACAACCTCGACCGCATCGATATGACTCTTGATGAGGCGGAGCTGATCTTAAAAGATGACCTTACCA
>JAJFMK010000195.1 GCA_021772215.1 Chlamydiota bacterium
GGGGAGCCTCGCTTGACCCTCGAGAGATAGGCGTAAAACCAGTTCATCCTCAGCAAGATAACTCTCACCTTTTAAGGAGATAGGCCCCTCAAAGAGCTTTTCTGTCTCATTGAGTCCAACACTCTCGGGATCGACTATCTCGTTGATGTTCTTTGTCTTACCCTTTAACTGCAAGACAAAGATACGCAAAGTGTCGTCCATAGTAACCGTACAGTATACTAACTCTTAGGATTTTTGCCTATGGAAGAAGAGGAACTGGCTTCGCCCCCTTTGTATTGAGCTTGATGGCCCATACCGAATTAGAGGAGCAGATGAAAAGAATATTATTATCCTTGCCCCCAAAGGTGAGGTTGGCTGTCTGTTTAGGAAGGAGGATCTTGCCAATCAGCTTCCCTTCAGGGTTGTAGACCTGGATACCGTCGAGGGAGCCGCTGTAGACGTTCCCCTCTTCATCGAGACGCATGCCGTCGGGAAAGCCGGGAGAGACCACGGTGAAGGGCTTGCGCTCACCCAAGGTTTTGCCGTCGATCACTGGGTAGGCCCAGATCTGATGCGGCTTCTCCTCGTAGTAGGTCATCGGCGCCTGGATGGCGGCGGAGTCGATCAGATAGAGAATTGACTCATCGGGAGAAAATGCGATGCCGTTGGGCATCTCAAGATTGTCAGCGACAACAGTAAGCTCGCCTGTCTTCGGATCGCAGCGATAGACGTTGTTAGGCAGATAGCACTCTTGGGGAAACTGTAGGCAGCCGTAGGAGGGGTCGGTAAACCAGACCGTCCCATCCGATTTTACAACCACATCATTGGGGGAGTTGAGCGGCTTGCCATCATAGAAACCGGCTAGAGTGCGCACCGTGCCATCATGCTCTGTAATCGAGACACGTCTTCCGGTTGTCTCGCAGGTCAAAAGATGACCATCGAGGTCGGCCGTCTGCCCATCAGCGATGTTGGAGGGATGTCTAAAGATCGCCGGCTTGCTATAGGAGAGCTCAGCTATCTGATTGAAGGGTCTAAGTCCATGCCACTCAATCATATTGATATTGTCATTGACCTGGTCTGTGAAGATCAAAATGCCTCGGTCCTCATCGCCATAGTTAAAATAGACAGGTCCTTCAGTAAACCCAAAGCCAGTGGCGATCTGATGCAACTTCGGCTCGGTTCCGATAATCTTTGCAAACGCGGGGTCATAAACCTCCAGCGGCAGCTGCGGCGAGGCGTCTGTTGACCTTTGCGGATGGCCAATGCCGACAAATGAGCAGATTAGAATAGAGAAAGTAGCAAGACCAAAGAAAACTTTCGACACTTTTACACCCCTTTTTTTTTCTCCTATACAGGATAGTGCTTTTTTTGAGTACGAGCCCAATTTGACAAAAAGTACAATATATTGTACCATGATAGTAGAGTGACTAGAAAAGAATACCGAATCTATCGAACCCCTCAATTTCGCCACTGGTACCAAGACGAGGCAGAACGGTCTCAAATCCAGATAGATGGGCGATTACTAAGAATACAAGACGAAGGGCACTTCGGCGACCATAAATTTGTCGGAACAAAGGACTCACCTGTTTGGGAATTAAGATGGAAAAACGGTCGTCGAATATATTTTGTTCATATACCTAAAAATGACATATTACTATTAATTGGAGGCAATAAAAATGGCCAAAGCAAAGACATCAAAGAAGCAAAAAGCATCTTCAAAAAAAGTACAACTTAAACCTAAGCAATTAAAGATTAAGAGAAGTTCTGGAATTGATCTGTACGATCCAACTGATAAATTGTTGGATGAAGAGAAAATTGGCCGCGCTATCTGGGACTGCCTTAAAGAGGGAGACGCCGAAGGGGTGATCGAAATCGTTCAGATCCATTTAGAGGCAGTGAATAAGACCAAATTGACTGAAGAGATGAATATCCCAAAAACGACTCTTTATCACGCTCTTCGAAGCAAAAACCCCACACTCAAGACATTAGCTAAGTTGATACACGCTTCTATATAATGGAAAATTCAAAAAGAGATTTTCGTAGATAATTTTCGTAGGATAATTTATCCTGTGCGCAACGGTTCGTTGTCTCGAAATAAGCGATTTTTCGAACCGTCAAAGAAGTTAATACCGAAAAGGGACTTGCGAAATTGCTTTGCCTGGAAAAAACGGGGATTTGAAAGCGTATTGCAAATGGCAGCAAAGCTGCCACGATCAATTCGATGAGAGCGACCCTTGTGGGTCGGTTGAAGAGAAGAGATGCAATAGGCTTTGAAAGGACGTTTTTAACAGGCAAATGAGTTTTGGAAGTTCCTGCGAAAGGCTTACTAACCTAACAATGATTTTCCGCTTCATACGAGAGCGTTATAAATGAGATCCACCCCCTTCAAGTGGGAGGAATAAAAGATGAAAAAAGTGACAGTTGCTACTGGATAGGAAAAGATAAGTCTTTCGTCGACCACAAATTTAACGGTGACGAAATGGAAGAAATACTACTTAACGTCGAATCGAAAGAGATTCGATGCGCCCATCTTAAGAAGGGCCAACTACATGATCTAATAATTGAGCGCAAAAGAGAGCGCCTGCTGACCGGGAATATCTATCGCGGTCGGGTCACAAATATTTTACACAACATCCAATCCGCTTTCATCGATATCGATGAGGGAGATAATGGCTTTATCCATATCTCGGACATCTTAGAAAATAAGAAGAAGTTCGAAGAGATGTTCGATATGGACTTTGAAGCGACCACAACTTCAAAGAAAGGCTCCTCTAAAGCCTTAAGCGATGATATCTCCAAGCACCTCAAAGAGGACCAGCCTGTTTTAGTGCAGGTGGTCAAAGAGCCGATCGGTTCTAAAGGCGCCAGGCTTACCTCCAACGTCTCCGTGGCGGGACGCTACCTCGTGCTGCTACCCAACTCATCGCATCGTGGCGTTTCTAGAAAAATTGAGGATCGCGGCGCAAGAGAGCGGCTAAAAAAACTGATCCGTGCCTTTGAGATGCCCGCCGATATGGGTCTCATCTGCCGCACCGCCAGTGCCCAAGCGACCCAAGAGGCATTGATCAGCGAGGCACACGAGCTCTTCAATAACTGGAAATCGGTTATGGATGGGTTTCAGACCTCCAAAAAGCCGACGCTTCTCTTCGCCGAGTCAGACCTAATAAAGCGCGTCATCATTCAAGCTGTAGACAAAAAGCTCGACCGCGTGCTGATTGATGAATACAACACCTATCAAGCCTGCAAAAAGCTCGCAGCCCGCTATAGCGACGAACATTTCCTACGCATCGAGCTCTATCGCGACAAGGTGCCGATGTTTGAAAGGTTCAACGTCGAAAGGGAGATTGACCGCTCACTGCGTCGTAAAATCTGGCTGTCAAGTGGTGGCTACCTCTTTGTCGACAAGACAGAGGCAATGACCACAATCGACGTCAACTCAGGACGCAGCACCATGGGTGGCACAGATGTAGAGGAGTCTCTAGTACAGATCAATATGGAGGCGGCCCAAGAGATCGCAAGGCAGCTTCGCCTGCGCAACGTCGGCGGCCTTGTCATCTGTGACTTTATCGATATGCGCCTGCGCAAAAACCAAAAGCGCGTCCTCGATCGCCTCAAAGATTGCATGCGTGAAGATTCAGCTAAATGCATGGTGCTGGGCATGAGCGAATTTGGCCTTGTCGAGATGACGAGACAGAGGAGCCGCGGCTCGTTGATACAGACGATCTTTACCCCCTGCCCCTACTGTCAGGGAAGCGGGCTGATCAAATCACTCGAGAGCATGACAATCGAGATCGAAAGAGCGCTTAAGAAGGTGATCAATTACCATCAGCAGTTTGCTCTAAAACTCTCTGTCAATCCTCACCTCTATGAACATATGAGGGTGATCGACGAGGAGTATCTGATCGACTTGGCCGAAGAGAAGAATGCCAAGCTGGTCGTTGAGACGGATGACGCTCTTCATCTCAATGACTATCAGTTCTACTCAAGCATTAACAATGCACCGATAGAAATTTAAAATGAACGAAGTCGTCCGCCACTTTTGTGACGCCTACTTGGCTAATGCACGAAGCGAAAGAAAAGAGGAGATACTCAATACCTTTCTTAAGTTTGTGGAGAGGGAAGATAAGAACCCCACACCATTCGACCTCTTCCACAGTAGAGTCAAAGAGCCTTTCGACTACGCAGCGTTTGGCTTAGAGTTTATCTCTCCTCTAATTGATTGGGAGCAATCTATTGTTAAAGGGCTCGAAAACCTCGATGCGATAGACAGAGCGATCAAAAAGGGCGAAAATGTGATCCTTTTAGCTAACCATCAGGTAGAGCCAGACCCGCAGGTGATTCATCTGATGCTCCAAAAGCGCTATCCGGAACTTGCCGAAAAGATCATCTTTGTCGCCGGCGACCGCGTTGTGAGAGACCCCCTCGCCATACCTTTGAGCCTTGGCTGCAACCTGCTCTGTATCTACTCCAAAAAGTATATCGATACCCCCCCCTCGATGCGTGCTTCAAAACTTTTGCATAACAAAAAGACGATGGCTGAGATGGAGCGCCTCTTAAAAGAGGGAGGGCAGCTGATCTATGTGGCCCCAAGCGGTGGAAGAGATCGAAAAGATGAAAAGGGCGAACTTCTTCCTGCCCTCTTCGATCCCGCCAGCGTTGAGATGCTCTATCTCATCAGCCGGCAAGCGAAACGAACGACCCATTTTCACACCCTAGCCCTTCACACCTACGATCTTCTGCCTCCACCGGCGACCATTAACCTCGAACTTGGCGAAGAGCGGCTTCCCGCCTACGCCCCCGTAGCCCTCCACTTTGGACCTGCCTTCGATATGGATTGCTTCTCTGAAATAGAGGATAAAAAGCTTCGTCGAACAAAAAGAGCTGAAAAGCTATACGATAGAGTCTGTTACGATTACCATAACCTGTGGGAATAGAGGTTGGAGAGCAGTATTTCAGCGCTATTAAAGCGACTTGTCACCGAGCATCGTAGAATCTTTTTTTTAGGCTTGATGCAGCTCTTTTTGGGAAACCTCTTCTATCTAGCTGTCCCCCTTCTTTTCAAGCAGGCCGTCCAGATCTTTAACGAGGGTCTATCACCCGACAAGTCATTGATTCAGCTTCTTCTCTGGAGTCTCCTCCTCCTGATGCTAACCCTCTTTTCTGCCATCTTTAAATACTTCTCGAGAAAGAGCTTTTTGGTTCTTAGCCTATCGGAAGAGAGGAGGGTAAAGCAGAGACTCTTTGAGAAGATCCAGACCTTTTCCGAAAAATTTTACGACCAATATAGCGTTGGCGAGCTGATGAATCTGATGACACAGGACATGCAGCTCTTCCGCGACATGCTACGCATCGGTATCTACGCCCCCTTAAACCTCTTAACTCTTGTCATCCCTACGCTTTTGACTCTCGCCTGGATCTCGGGGACATTGACGATGCTGGCGATCATCCCACTTTTTTTCGTTCCTTTCATAATGTGGAATGTGATGCGCTGGATCTACCGACTCACCGTCTCTCGTCAGGAGGCATTAGGAGAGATCAGCCGCTTTACCCATGAGAGCTTCACCGGCATCCGCCTCGTCAAAGCTTATGGCAATGAGACTGGCTTTGTCTCTCATTTAAAGAAGCTAGCTCAAAAACTCTACAGCGCCTCACTGCGTTTAAACACCCTAGAGAGCAGCTTCTTTCCCGTCGTCGTCACCGTCACGAGGCTTGTGACAATTGCTCTTGTTGTCACCTCAGCTTTTATTATTGCCTTTGACCTCCAGCTCTTTGATACCAGCAGCTTTCTCTCCTTTATGTGGCTCCAATCCTATCTTCTCTTCCCCATCCTCATCTTCGGTTGGGCTCTGCCTCTCATCCAGAAGGGAAAGGCGTCATACGATCGCCTCGTAAAAGTTTATGAGTGGCGCGATCCGATCCAAAATGGTGGTGAAAGCGATCTAAAAATTCTAAGGGCGCCACAGATCTCCTTAAACAACCTCAGCTTCTCCTACACGCCCGGCGAAGAGGTGTTAAAAAAACTCAACGCCACATTTACTGGGGGCGAGATGATCGGCATCACAGGCCCCTTAGCTTCGGGCAAGAGCACCCTTTTAAAACTTCTGCTTCGCAGCTATGAGACAGAGAAGGGAGCCATAAAAATTGAGAATATACCCCTGCAAGACTATCCCCTCGAGACGCTCCAGGAGAGCATTGGGTTCGTCGACCAGACGCCCTTTTTCCTCTCCGATAGCGTCCTGGAAAATATCAAACTAGCCAACAGACAGGCGAGCGTCGAAGAGATTGAACATGCCCTCTTCGAGGCGGAGCTCTTTGAGACGATTCAAGCTTTTCCCAGCCAGCATCAAACAGAAATTGGCGAGCGCGGCATCACACTCTCAGGGGGACAGAAGAAGCGCCTCGCCTTAGCGCGCGTCATGATGACGAAGCGACCGATCATCTTGCTCGACGATATCTTCTCTGCCCTCGACAGCGAAACCGCCAACCGCCTCTTTAAGCGATTAAAAAGCCGCCTTAAGGGACACACCGTCATTATTGTCGACCATAGAGCCTCCCTTTTGGCCGAGCTTGATTGGGTCCTCTACCTCGTTAAAGGTGAGATCTTGGAACAGGGAACTCCTAAAGAGCTTCTGAAGAGAAAAGAGGGCGCCCTTTCGACGCTCACCAGACTGCAGGAGGCGCTTTCATGAGAGAGC
>JAJFMK010000196.1 GCA_021772215.1 Chlamydiota bacterium
ATGGCGTCCAGGCGCCCGTTCTTGGGACTCTCTCCTTAACTGTTGGGACTAATGCAGCGCCCAAAGTGGCTAACCCCGTATCAAATCAGGTGGCCCAGGTAGGGCAGAACTTTCGTCTTGTTGTCCCCGACAACACCTTTGCCGACGCTAATGGGGACACTCTCACCTTAAGCGCGAAAAGGGTTAACGGACGGGCTCTTCCCTCCTGGCTCACCTTTACCGATCGAACATTATCAGGAAAACCGGGTCCGGGTGATACGGGCGACTTCAACGATAAGACGGTCCCCCTACAGATCTGTGCTACAGATGGTGACCAAGAGGCGTGCACTGTCTTTGATCTAAGCGTCCAGGGAACCTCAAACGCAGAGACAGCTTTAGCCATCTTTGGACCCCTTGCAGGAGCGATGGGGCTCGCTTATGGCTGGTACAGCAAAAGAGGAGTCGTGCTTAACCCTTGGAACCGCAAAAATTACGACAAAGGTACGGTAGTAGTCTCTACAGGCATGCCATTCAGCCACAGATTTGAGGCGCCACAAAAAAAAATCAAGCTGGTGAAAGCTTACAAAGGCAAAGAGATGTTAGGCGGACTGCCACTACCAGATGGTTACTTCGATTGGCTAAAACATGATCAAGCTCTTCCTGGCGGCGCCCTACTCCCTCCATGGCTCCAATACAATATAGGGAAAAACAGCCTGACCAGTTCAGAGAGCCCTCAAGCTGAAGATCAGGGCCTCTACACAGTTCGCGCCTTTGGGCCTGGCGAAGTCATCCTAGAAGAGGTTAAACTGGACGTCGGTGGACAGAGCGGCAAAAATGTTGAAATGTATGAGATGTAAAAAGAGGGGAAAATGAGTCTGATTCAAATATCGGTAGCCAACACGAGGCGTTCTCAATGGATTAAGAACTCAGGTAGTGAACAGATCTTCAGTACTCTAAGAAACCGAACTATCAATCAAGTCGGTAGAGGAGGAGCTCTCCTGAGCGCTGTTATTGGATCAGTGTTTTTTAGATTAACAGGAGCTACAGAAACTTCTTCTACCGACCTGGCTTGCCAAGTTAGTAGACGGGTGGGAGCAGCTCCCTTAATAGAGGAATAGAACCGTGAAAATAGACAAACATTTTCCAAGGATCGATGGACAACTAGCGCAACAGGTTGTAAGAGGATCTGTGATGCTCTGCTCTGCTGTTAGTTCAGCTTTTGCAGCGTTTGCACAAATGCAAGAACGACGCTCTTCAACTAACCCAGAGGTGGTTGCAATACCCCCTCCTCAATCTGTTTTTCCTAACAATATGTTTTCCCTTACGTTTTCTCCAACTAATTTATTCTCTGACACAGACTCCGCTGGCCTTACCATTCAAGCTGTAGAGAAAGGAAAACCGACGCTGCCCACTTGGATGAATTTGAAGATAAAAGATTGGAGTCTTTTAGGATCCTTTGATACATCATCGAGTAACAATAACGATGTCCAAGTTGTTGGGCAACTTGCTTTTGTGGCTACTTCCTCTAGTCTGCAAATTATTAATATCACCAACCCAACTTCCCCTATTTTAGCTGGGAGCTATAGTACAGGAAGTAATGTTGTGTACGTAGTCGATAACTTAGCTTACATAGCCAACTCTTTTGAACTGGAAATTATAGACATCTCAAACTTATCCTCACCAACTATTGTTGGAAATTATGCATATTTTGCCAACACCTACAACTTGCAAGTAGCTGACAACTTTGCTTACCTGAGCGGTTATTCTAATTTGAAAATTATTGATGTCTCTACCCCCTCTTCACCTACCTTAGTTAGCGACTATGTTACACCCGGCAGTAACATTCAAAGTTTGCACGTGGTCGATAATAAGGCTTATGTAGCGGATGGTTTTGCTGGTCTATCCATTATTGATGTCTCAAATCCCTATTCTCCCACCTTAGTAGGCAATTATACTACACCTGATCAAGCGACTGGTGTGTATATAACCGGAAATATGGCATTTGTCGTTGATAATAGCCCCAGCCTCCAAATAATAGATGTATCTAACTCTTCCTCTCCTAGCTTAGCTGGAAGTTATATTACGCAAGGTACTGCTAATGATGTGTATGTGGTTGATAACATGGTTTATCTAGCTGAGGGAAGTTTTGGTCTAGAAATCATTGATATCGAAAACCTTTCTTCACCAGTCTTAGCGGGAAACTATGATACACTTAGTACAGCTTTGGCTGTGCACGTGATTGGCAGCAGGGTCTACGCAACTGACTCAAGTTTGGGTCTACACATCCTCGATCCCAAATTTGTGTTATCAGGAATCCCCGATGAAACTGACATTGGCAATAGTGAAATCGATATTATTGCAATAGATCCCGAGGAAAACCAGGCTTCTCTAACTTTCACCGTTCGTGTCGAAGGGCCACCTGTTGTGGGAAGGAATATCCCTGTTCAAATTGCAGATATAAATGCCCCGTTTTCCTATTTCGTCAACCAAGAAGCATTCCAAGACCCAAATAGCGATATAGTCTTTCAATCGGCAAGGCTCAGTAACCAAAATCTCTTGCCTTCTTGGCTAATGTTTTCTCCAATCGGAATCTTCTCTGGAACTCCCCAAGCGGCAGATAAGGGAAACTTCACAGTAGAAATTTCTGCATTTGATGGAGCATTTACTGATGCAGCAACCACTACTTTTTCTCTAATTGTGGAACACTACCCCGAAGTGTCAATTCCGCTCCCCAAACAAGCAGCTGACATCAATAGGCCTTATTCTTTTACTATTCCCCCTGGAACATTTACTGATGCAGACGTGGGAGATGTGCTCACTTTTGCCACTTCCACTCTTCCTAGCTGGCTGAATTTCAACCCCAACAGCCTTGAATTCTCAGGAACGCCCACCGAAAGTGATGAAGGAATTGAGTTTATCGACCTTCACGCCACCGATCCTGTTGGAGCAACAACCTCAACTACTTTAAAACTCGAAGTGGGAAACTTTCCCGATTTACTTTTCCCTGTCCCAGACCAAATAGCTGCAGTAGGACTTCCCTATATTTACGCAGCCCCGGGAAATACATTTTCCGCCATCGATGGGTCTCCTCTTAGCTACCACGCTACAAAATCAGATGGAAGTCCCTTGCCAAATTGGCTCGAGTTTGACAAAGCTAGGATTGAGCTTCAAGGAACACCGCTTTCAACTGACAAAGGAGTCTTATCTATGAGACTAGTTGCAGAAGATCCTAAAGGAGGATTTGCAGAAAGCTTTTTCCAACTTAATGTTGCATCCCCCCTTTCTGAAGAATTTGCCCGAATCGGAGGATCTTTTGTCTACCCTATCCCTGAGAATATGATCAGCAACCCTCTAGGACCAGTTACCTATACTGTCACACTAGGTGATTTTTCTCCCCTCCCCTCCTGGATGAGGTTCGACCCAAACACAAACGCCATTAGCGGTGTTCCCCCCAATAATGCGGAACAAAACTATAATATCCTCATCACCGCTGACGATGGTTTGCAAGCTCCTGTTCTTGGAGCTGTTTCTCTTAAAGTTGGGCAAAATACTAGTCCGCAAGTTGCCAACCAGATTTCCAACCAAATCGCAAATGTGGGACAAAGTTTTCGTTTTGTGATTCCCGACAACACCTTTATCGACCCAAATAACGACCCTCTAACTCTAAGCGCATCAAGAGCTAATGGACGCAAGCTTCCCGGTTGGTTGCGCTTTCAAGATGGAACATTAGATGGTAAACCTGGAGCATCAGATACAAATGCCTTTAGCGATAAAACAATCCCCTTACAAGCTTGTGCCAGTGATGGTGATCTTGAAATCTGCTCTTCCTTTAACTTAAGTGTGCAGGGCACATCGCAAGAAGAAAAAGCTATTAGCATCCTAATCCCCCTTTCCAGTATGGCAGCGCTTAGCGTAGGGTGGGCGAAAAAAAGAGGTCTTCTCCTCAACCCTCTAAACCGAGAAAAATACGATAAAGGGACAATAACCGTGCCTTTGAATGAAACTTTTAGCTATTCGCTGCTTGCCGAAAAATCAAAAATTGTACGTATTCAGGCCTTTTTAGAAAAAGAAGCTCTTTTCGGACTCTCCCTCCCAAATAACAAATGGGCTAAATGGCTTATGTTCGACAAACCTATCACTGGAGGGGCTTTACTTCCAAACTGGCTTAAATACGATTTAGGAAAGAATGAACTTACCAGTAGACACATACCAAATGAAGATAACGTTGGCCTCTACACAATCCGTGTCTATGGAAGTGGAGATGTGATTGTAGAAGAAATTCAACTAAATGTCGGCAATAACGAAAAGGAATAGAACAATGCGAATAGAGGGAAGTTTACCAAAAATCAATGGACAATTCGTACAACAAGTTGTAAAAGGAACAGCTGTTCTTTTCTCCGCAGTGAGCTCAGTTTTTGCAGCTGTTGCTCAAATAGAAAGTAGGAAAGGGGAAGCAGAGCTCAGCACACGACGCTTTAGCTCAAGCCCTGAATTAATTGCAGGGCTACCTTCGCAATTTGCAATTCCCAACCATCATTTTAGCTACTCTTTTTCTCCGACAAGCTTTTTCTCAGATCCCGAATCAGTTGGTCTGACAGTTGATGCAGTTGAAAAAGATCAATTGACACTACCAGATTGGTTGCGTTTTGAAAAATCTGGGGCAAACCTTGTAGGGGAATTAGATCTTCCAGGATCGACACTCCGCCTTCGTGCTGAGGGAAATATAGCTTATGTAATTGATAGTCCTTTCCTCCAAATCATTGACATTAGCACCCCTTCTTTTCCCTCCCTTATCAGCAGTTACACAGTACCAGGAGCGGCAAAAGATCTTGATCTAGTCGGAAACTTAGCTTACGTGGCAGCTAGAGACGCTGGTTTGCAAATCCTCGATGTTTCCGACCCTTTTTCTCCCACTTTAATTGGAAACTCTACTACCCCAGCTAATGCTATAGCAGTACATGTAGTCGATAACAGGGCATACATTGCTGATTTTGGCGTTGGTCTACAAATCCTTGATGTTTCCGACCCCTCATCACCAACACCTATTGGCAGCTATCCTTTTACCGGCCCTCTTAATGATGTATATGTGGACAATAACATGGCCTATTTTGTTGATAACATTGTTATGAGAATTATTGATGTCTCCAACCCCGCTTCTCCTACTTTTGTGAGCTCCCATACTACAAGTGCTTTCACGAAAGGTGTCCAGGTGGTCGGAAACTTTGCTTATTTGATAAGTAGTGTGCTCAATATTGTTGACATCTCCACCCCCTCTTCTCCAGTTTCGCTTGGATTCTCTAGTTTACCATCTAGCGGTACCGTAGGGCAAGAGACTGAGGTCTATGTAATTGACAACCTCGCTTATATCCCTAATCACTCTGGCCTGGCTGTTGTTGATGTCTCTAACTCCAGTTTCCCTGTGCTTATCGCGGCCTATGAGACCCCAGGCAATGCTGTTGGGGTCTACGCTATTGGTGAAATGGCTTTTGTAGCTGATAGCAATTTTGGTTTGAAACTTATTGAACTTGAATCAACATTCTTTGGCATCCCCGATCAAACAGATACTGGGAATTATGAAATCGAGATCATTGCAAAAAACTCCGATCAAAATCAAGCCTCTTTAACATTCAGTTTAAGGGTGCAGGCCCCTCCTTCTGTAACTGGACCCCTTCCAAACCAGCTAGCAAATATCAACGCACCCTTTTCGCATTTCATGAACCAAAGTGCTTTTCCTGACCCCAATGGTGATCCAGTCTTTTTTTCCGCAAAACTCTCGGATGAAAATCCTCTACCTTCTTGGTTAAGCTTTGCACCGATAGGCATCTTTTCAGGTACACCCAAAGAGGCCGACAAAGGTAACTACACAATTGAAGTTTCAGCATTTGATGGAATTGTTCCTACAAGGGCCACCACAACCTTCTCCCTAATTGTTGAACACTTCCCTGAACTGTTAAATCCTGTTTCCAATCAAGCTGCCGACATAGATACATTTTATTCCTTCAAGGTTCCTCAAGAAACTTTTGCCGATGCTGACGATAGCGATATTCTCACTTACACCTCATCTACTCTTCCTCTCTGGTTAACTTTTAATCAAAGTGCAGTTGAGTTTTATGGAACCCCTACGGAAAGCGATGCAGGAACTGAATTTATTGAGCTTCAAGCCAGCGATTTTGCAGGAGCTGCAGTTTCAACCTCGTTTCAGCTTGTAGTGAAAAACTTTCCAGACCTGCAAAACCCCACCCCCGATCAATTGGCTACAGTAGGTTATCCCTACATTTTCGCATTACCCGTAAATACTTTTATTTCTCACGACGCCTCTTCACTTAGCTACCGCGCTACAAAATCTGATGGAAGTCTCTTGCCAAATTGGCTTGAATTCACCGGAATTAGGCAAGAATTTCAAGGTACACCCCTACCAACAGATAAAGCAGAATTATCCCTCAAACTGATTGCAGAAGATCCTAACGGAGGTTGGGCTGAAGACTCTTTTGCCTTAAATATCGTGGATGCATTGTCGGAAGAAAACTCGAGAGTAGGAGGAACGTTTACTTACGATATCCCGAGTGATATGATCAGTAATCCTCAAGGAGCAATTACCTACACTGTCAAACTAGGGAACGGCTCACCGCTTCCCACGTGGCTAACATTCGATCCTCAAACAAACAAGATTAGCGGAACTACTCCACAAAACTCAGAGAAGAACTATAATATCCTCATTACTGCGAATGATGGCGTACAAGAACCCGTACTTGGAGCCGTATTTCTAAAAATTGAACAGAACGCAGAACCCCAAGTTGCTAATGCCATTTCAAATCAAGTCGCACATGTAGGACAGACCTTCCGTTTCGTTGTATCTGACAATACTTTTACTGACCCGAATGGCGATTCCTTAGTTTTAAGCGCAACTAAAGCAAATGGACGCTCACTTCCAGGCTGGCTTTCATTTGCAGACAGAACATTAGTGGGGAAGCCTGGACCTTCACACACAGGCGCTTTTAGCGATAAGACAATCCCTTTAAAAATCTGCTCCTCTGATGGAGACCAAGAGGCCTGCTCTATTTTTGATTTAAACGTTCAGGGGGTATCTACCGAAGAAAAAACACTTAGCGTTGTAGGACCCACTTTAAGCTTAGCTGCACTTGGCATTGGATGGATGAAAAAAAGAGGGGTTGTTCTCAATCCCCTGAACCGCGAAAAATACGATAAAGGGACAATAACCGTCCCTTTGAATGAGCATTTTACCTACTCTTTTCAGGCGGAAAAATCCAAGATCGTTCAGGTTTCAGCTTATTTAGGAAAAGAAACACTCTTTGGATTGCCTATTCCCCCTGGTAAATGGACAGAATGGCTGATATTTGACAAGCCCATCGCGGGCGGAACTTTACTCCCCAATTGGCTTAACTACAACGAAGCGAAAAACGAAATTCTAAACACTCGCTTTCCACGCAGTGAAGATAGAGGGATTTACACAATCCGCGCCTATGGAAGTGGTGATGTGATTTTAGAAGAAATAAAACTGAATGTAGGAGTTATGGCTCAAAGTGGGACCGAAATGAGCCCGATAAAAAAAATCTTTATTTGAGGATATAGAACCATGAGAATTGTCGAAACTTTTCCAGACATTAACTCACAACTCACAAAACAAGTTGTAAGAGGTACGCTTATTCTCTGCTCGGCAGTGAGTTCGGCTTTTGCAGCACTTTCGCAACTAGATAATAGAAAAATGGGAAATGTGCTAAAAAAACGACGTGTATCTACTGCTAGCCCCGAAGTAATTGCAAGGCCTCTACCACAATCTGCGTATCCCACCAACGGGTTTTCATTTCCCTTTTCATCTGCAAATTTATTCTCAGATTCCGACTCTGGGGGATTTATTGTTGAGGCTATTGAGGAAGGGAAGATGACATTACCGAATTGGTTGAGTTTGAATGAAGGAGAATTGAAACTCAAAGGAACTTTTAATACATTTGCTTCCTCCGCACATGTAGTTGGCAACTTGGCTTATTTGGCAAATCCTGACTTGCAAATTATTGATATAAGTAACCCTTTTTCTCCCACTCAAGTTGGAAGCTATTATACTGCTAGGGAAGTCTATGTAGTCAATAACCTAGCTTATGTTGCAACAAGTTCTCTCCTGCACATTCTAAACGTTACTGACCCTTCTGCCCCTACCGTACTAAGTAATAGCCTTAGTTCTTGGGGTTCCCCATACAACATGCATGTAGAAAACAACAGGCTTTATACTGTAACAACCTCCAATTTCCTAATTTTTGATATTAGCAACCCCTTTGCTCCTACCTTAGCCTCCAGGTATGATACTCCAGGAAACTCTAGGGGTATGCATGTGGTCGAGAATATGGCTTATATCTCTAGCATGAACAATGGTATGCAAATTCTTAACGTCACCAACTCTTCTGCTCCAATTTTTGTTAGTAACTACTTAACACCAACTAGCGCTTTAGATGTCTTTGTTGTGAGTAATGTAGCTTATGTAGCAGATAGTTCTTATGGCCTGCAAATTATTGATGTCAGTAACCCTTCATCCCCTATGTTAATTAGCAGCTTAGCTGTCGGCACATCCAGTCTCTTTGTAGCAGGAGGTATGGCTTACTTGGTCCAGAATGCTGCTGGCCTACAAATGGTTGATGTCAATAACCCGTCTTCTCCTGCTCTCGTGGGAAGTTATGCTCCCCTAGAATTTCCTGAATCCATACAAGCAATTGGTAACAGGGTGTATTTGATTGATAACCTTCTTGGTTTGGTAATCCTCGAACGTGAATCAATTTTATCTGGAACTCCCGACTCAGTAGATATCGGTAATTACGAAATCGAAATCATTACAAAAGATCCTGAAGAAAACCAGGTTTCTCTAACTTTCACTGTACGTGTGGAAGGTTTACCTACTGTGAGTGGTAGTATTCCTAGCCTACTTGCAAACGTCAACACCCCCTTTACTTACTTCATTGATCAAAGTGTTTTCCAAGATCCCAACGGCGACATTGTCTTTCACTCAGCCAAAATCATCGATCAAAATCCCCTCCCTTCCTGGTTAAGCTTTTCGCCCATTGGAATTTTCTCTGGAACTCCCAAAGAAGCAGATATAGGCAACTACACACTAGAGCTCTCCGCATTTGACGGAATTATTCCAAGATTAGTTACCACTACTTTCTCTTTAATTGTGGAGCAGTATCCAAAGGTTCAAAGTCCTATTCCCAATCATGCCGCAGAAATCGACCAACTTTATAACTTCACACTGCCTGAAGGAACTTTTATCGATGAAGATGTCAGTGATCTCCTCACCTACACTACCTCTACACTTCCAACATGGTTAACCTTTAATTCCAACTCTTTATTATTTTCAGGAGTGCCCACCTTAGGTGATGCAGGGACGCAAGTTATCAATCTTCACGCCACCGATCTTGCAGGTGCTACAGCTTCAACCTCTTTTAGACTAGAAATAGAGAACTTTCCCGATCTGCAAAATCCCATTCCTGATCAATTAGCTTCCGTGGGATATCCATTTATTTATACAGTGCCCGCAAATACTTTTTCTTCTCCAAATGGCGATCCCCTAACTTATAGAGCAGTAAGATCAAATGGGGACAGATTGCCAAACTGGTTGGGATTTGTCGGAGCAAAACTTGAGTTTAAAGGAACGCCAGCCTCAACTGACAAAGGACAGCTATCCCTCAAACTACTTGCAGAAGATCTAAAAGGCGGATGGATTGATAACATCTTTAATCTAGACGTCATTGACGCCCTTTCAGAAGAGTCCACCCGCATCCAAAAATCCTTTACTTACACAATCCCGAGTAATATGATCAACAATCCACAAGGGCCTGTAACTTATACCGTTACACTTAGCGACAACACCCCTCTCCCGACCTGGTTAGTATTTGACCCCTTAACGGCTACCATTAGCGCAACTCCCCCAATTAACTCGGAAGGAAACTACAACATCCTCATTAATGCCAATGATGGCGTACAAACTCCTTCACTCGGCACTGTTTTACTCACTATTGAGGCAAATGGAGGGCCAAAGGTTGCCAACCAAATTTCCAACCAAGTGGCACAAGTAGGGCAAAAGTATCGTTTTGTGGTTCCCGATAACACCTTTATTGACCCAAATAGCGATCCTCTAACTTTAAGTGCAACAAGAGTTGATGGGCGCCTGCTTCCCGGTTGGCTTTCGTTTGCAGACAGAACGTTGGAGGGAAAGCCTGGACCTTCACACACAGGAGCCTTTAGCGATAAAACGGTTCCCTTAAAAATCTGTGCTACCGATGGAAATCTAGAAGATTGCACTCTATTTGATTTAAGTGTGCAGGGAACATCTAACGAAGAAAAAACTCTTAGTATCTTAATCCCTCTTTTCAGTATCGGTACCCTTGGCCTTGGTTGGTACAAGAAAAGAGGTCTTGTTCTCAATCCTTTAAACCGCGAAAAATATGACAAAGGAACAATATCCGCCCCACTCAGCACACCTTTTACCTACCTTTTTCAGGCGGACAAATCTAAAATTGTTCAAGTAATAGCCTATCTAGGAAAAGAGCCTCTTTTCGGACTACCTATCCCAGATGGTAAATGGATGGAGTGGCCAAAGGTAGAAAAACCCATCGCTGGAGGAGCCCTACTTCCTGATTGGTTAACGTATGATTACGGAAAAAACGAACTCGAAAGCAGCTTCGACCCTCGAGATGTAGATAGAGGCCTCTACACCATTCGAGCCTATGGAAAAGGCGAAATGATCTTAGAAGAGGTTAAACTCGACGTTGGCGGACAGAGCGGCAAAAGTGTTGAAATGCATCAGATGTAAAAAGAGAGAACAATGAGCCAGATACAAACTTGGGTAGAGAGAGCAGGGCACTACTTATTAAGTCCACATCTCCAAAAAAGTGAGATGAGAGGGCGATCAGTCCAGCATATTGGTAGAGGAACCGCTCTACTTGGAGCTATAATCTCATCAATGAGAGCTGTAGCCATCTTTGCCCCTCTTGTAACAGCTGCAGGTCTAGCCCTTGGCTGGTACAAAAAAAGAGGGGTTCTTCTAAATCCCTGGAAACGAGAAAAATATGACAAGGGAGAAAAAACAGTCCCGATTAACACACCATTCAACTGCAGCTTCGAGGCCCCTAAAGATAAAATTCGCTTAGTACAAGCTTTTAATGGACAGAGAATGTTTTTAGGTCTTCCTGCACCGAAAAACCTCGATGATAGAGGCTGGCTGGAGTGGATGAAATTTGATCAACCGATCACGGGTGGAAACTTACTTCCCAGTTGGCTCACATATGAAGAGGGAGACAATGAACTCATCAGCAGTTTGGGACCTAACCAAAAGGATTTAGGCCTCTATACCATTCGCGTCTATGGAAGTGGCGAGGTCATCTTAGAAGAGATTCGACTAAAGGTTGGCGATCAATCGGAGGATGGGACCGAGCTGACGGCTAGAAGAGCGGCGAAAGATCCGTCACAAAGCATGGCTCCCCTACTTGATGATGAATCTACTGCATAAAAAAATCAGGGCTTAAAAAGAATTATTTTATATTAACCAAATTCAGCAACGGAGGCCTAAAATGGCAATAGCAACAGAACCCGTCGGGACAACGGCTCAACAATTAGGTGATCTTAGAGTTAAAAGAGCATTTGAATTTCCAGAAATCAAACAGAACACAAAAGCCGCTGTTACAAGAGATGGTGAGAAGTATCTCACCATTGGCAATGACAACATCCTCCGCGTTTATAGTATGGCAACCACCCTTTTACTCCATGAAATAAAGGTTCCAAGAACAGTTGGACTCATCAACTATAAAATAATTACCTCTCATGACAGTAAATATGCGATCACAACCAATGATACGAACCGTATTTATGTTTCTGATATAGTAAATGGAATATTTTCTCGGGAAATAAAAACAAAAAAAACAGGTGTCTTAAAATCAGAAAATCATATTCTTGAAGTGGCTCTATCTCCCGACGACAAAATCCTCTTTGCTGTAGCCGATAACACACGCAGCATCTTTTCATGGGATTTTGTTACAGGAAACCCTCTCAAAGAGACTAATCTGACCATTTTGAACAGGGGTGGAAAAGTAGTCACATATTCTGAAGCCGGCATAATGATGAATCCTTATGACTGTGACGGATTGAGCTGCACCGCAGATGGAAAGTTTCTCAAGGTATACAGTTCAGCATGTGGATTTCAAATTTATGATGTAGGTACTCTTCAAAAAACTGTAGAGCATTCCTACTGGAACATACCAAAGGGCTGGGCTTTTAGCAACGATGACAAGCTCTTTGCAGGAATTTTTCTAAGTGAAGAATCTAAGACTCCTCACATAACGATATTTGATTGCAACCCCCTAGAAAAGCTGCAAAAATTGAGTGACCATATGGTTACACAATTTGCACTCGAAGAAAAGATAACCGAAATGAGATTCAGCCTGGATAATCGGTTACTTGTAGTTAATTGTGAAAGCATAATCCGTATTTTTTCTGTAGAAAATTGGACTGAATTGCTCGCGTTAGAAACAGGAGTAAAAAAGGGCTCTTTGCTAAATCTCCCCCCTAGGTTATTGCTATCTGGACCGGGAGCTGAAAATATTGGCTTAACCTCTTCAAAATCTAGGGTAAAATTTTGGAATTTAGAATTCACACAGCCTACAGAAGAGGCTACCGAACCCACTCCAGAAAGCACCCAAAACATCGCTTTTATTATAGAAACGTTTCAGTCGATTTTATTAGACCCGGGTAAACTGACACTAATTTCTCTTCATGAAATGTTCTCTAAAGTGGAAAATGTGATTACCTTCAAACTCGTTTATTCTCTGGCAAATATTTTGAAACAGCTTAACCCTGCCTTTCATGGAGAGCTCCAAGCTGTTGTACATAGTGGCCTCGAAACATTAGCCTTTAAGGGCTTTGTAATGAAAAGTGGGGAATCTGGCCAAGATGCAAAAACAGGTGCTAAGCATATCTCTGCCTTTAAACTTCTCCTCGATTCAGCAGAGGAAGAGGGCTTTATAGATAAAGGAGAGAAGTACTATCTAGACAACCTAGCTGAAGACAATAAGACCTTCTCTGATACAAGATTTGTCACTCTTGAGAAGCAAGTAGCGCAAATGCAACAGCAACTTAAAAACTTAAGTGAGCAGGTTCAGCAGAACCAAGAAGACATCGTAGAAGTAGCTAAAGGTCTTGATAACCTAAAAAAGGCCCTAAAGAAAAAATCACAAAGAGATGCGTATATGGGAGTGATTAAATTTGCACTAACCTTTGTAGGTGGAAATATCATGGATGTCTTCACAGGGATTGCTGATTTTTCCTCCTTAAATGAGTTAGGGTCTGGTGTCTTGAAAGTCTCAGGCCTTAAGAGTTCTGCCAAAGAATTTGGAGCTCTTTTGGAAAATGGGAGCAGCGCTCTTCAAAAAAGCATTACACCAGAAGCTGCTGAGGCCCTCCGAAGCACAGGTATTCCTCCCGAGGAATTTTCCCAAATCTTTGTCGAAGCGCATACCCTACTTAAAAACGAGGCCATGAAAAGGGCTGCAGCCGCAGTAGAAGAGAAAGTGGAAAAGTCGCTGAAAATAAAAGATGATGAGAGCGATGATGAGGATAGTAATCTTCTTCATGAAGCCATTTCAAACGGCGCCTCTGCTCAAGATATTGAAGAGTATTGGTCTAACTACGCTCCCTATCTCAATACAAAAGATGACGAGGGAAGAAGACCTGTACAGCGGGCGGCACAAAATGGACTTGTAGACATTGTCGATATGCTTTTGAAAAAAGGGTCCAAAGGAAACCCAGCTTTACTTATGTCAGAAGCTAAACAAAATAGGGATAAAGAGGAAACAACGGCTCCAAAAAAGAGCAACGAAAGCTAGGCCACACTATGCGCTCATAAGAAATTGCGAACGCTCAGTTAAAAACAGGTTAGTCATAGCCCAGGTGGCTGATTGATAGTAGAGGTCAGGCTCCCCTACTAAATGATGACCCCACTGCGTAGGAATACATAAATCTAGATCAAGGGTAAAAAATGGTCCAATTACAAGGATGGCTCCCAAATAGCATCCCACCTTCAACTAACGAATTACCTCCTCAATATGGCGGGGCAACCTTCAAACAGCTCTCTAGAGGAGCAATCCTCATTGGTGCCGTTGTGGGATCGACACTCTTTGGTATGGCAAGTGCTAAGAAAACGACTGGAAATAATTTGGCCAGCCACCACTGGAGACGAGCTGGAGGCCCTCCAGAGTCGATTACCAAAGTCCCCACACAATCTGCATTCCCGAACACCCTCTCTTCATTTGAAATCTCACCAACAGACTATTTTAAAGATTCTGATTCCGGAGGATTTAGGCTTGATATCGTTGAAAAAAGCAGTCAGGCTCCTGTTAACTGGGTAAGTCTAAACTTTGAAAAAGTGCATTTTCTGGGAGCTTATGGCATGCCAGGTGATGCCCAAGGGGTCCATGTCATAGGTAATTTGGCCTATGTTGCTGTTGATACTTTCGGCCTACAAATCATCAATGTGACTACCCCTACCACCCCCTCCTTTTTAGGATCGTACGACACAGCAGGCAACGCCAGAAGAGTCCAAGTCGTGGGAAATTATGCCTACATCGCTGATGGTCCTTCCGGCTTGAGCATCATCGATGTGAGTGACCCTAATACTCCCACCTTAGCTGGATCATATGACACGCCAGGTGATGCTCAAGAGGTCCATGTCGTAGGAAATTTTGCCTATATCGCTGACGATACTTTTGGCTTGAGCATCATTAATGTGAACAACCCGAACAGCCCTACTTTAGCTGGTTCATATGACACGCCAGGTAATGCCAATGGAGTAGACGTCGTGGGGAATCTCGCCTATGTGACTGATGGCTATTCTGGCTTGAGCATTATCGATGTGAGCAACCCTAGCTCCCCAGCTTTAGCAGGAACGTATGATACGTCAGTGAATGCGCTTGTAGGAGATGTCATTGGAAATCATGCCTATGTCGCGACTGGTTCAAGAATTGTAGACATCATCGACGTCAGCAATCCTAGCACACCCACTTTAACCGGATCTTATGCTACGTTAGATTTTGCCCGTGGGTTGCACACCGTGGGAAATCTGGTCTATGTTGCTGAAAACACTTTAGGCGTAGAAATCATCGATGTAAGCAACCCAAACGCTCCCAATTTAGCTGGATCATTTAATAGCGTAGGGGGCGCCTATGACGTGGATGTCATCGGAACTTTCATCTACATTTGTGGTCTCTCTTCCGGCCTGCAGGTCTTTACTGAGAGCCGCCAAATAACTGCATCTCCCACCCCAGCAGATATTGGAAATTACGAATTTGAGCTGATCGCCGAAGATCCAGACCTAAACAGAGCCTCCTCAACGTTTACCTTGCGCGTCGAGGGTCCCCCTGCAGCTGCCAACACCATCACAAACCAACTGATAAATGTCGATTCTCCCTTTAACTTTTTTATCGACCAAGCGGTTTTCCCAGACCCCAACAACGACATTGTCTATTACGCTGCCAAGAGAACCGACCAGACCGCCCTGCCTCCTTGGCTCAGCTTCTCTCCCATTGGAATTTTCTCTGGAACACCTCAGTCTTCTGACACTGGAACATATGATATCCGCGTTGAAGCCTATGATGGAAAAGTTTTGACAAGAGTAAACAGTACCTTCTCACTGACTGTCGACCACTTTCCAACCGTATTGAACCCTATAACCAATCAAGCGGCAAACATTGACGCCCTCTACTCACTTTCAGTGCCAACAGAGACCTTTAGCGACCTAGATATTGGCGATACCCTCTCCTATAACTCAACTCTTGGAAATGGAGGCTCCCTTCCCGCTTGGCTAAATTTTAATCCAGTAAACCTTCAATTTTCCGGAACGCCGACAGCAGGTGATGCCGGCTCGATATCAGTAAGCTTAAGCGCCACAGACACCCCAGGAGCTTCTGCCTTAACTACCTTCACTTTAACTGTAGGAGAATTCCCCACCCTATTGATCCCAATACCAGACCAGCTCGCTGCGACTGGTACTCCTTACCATTTCTCGATACCCGGTAACACTTTCACCCCACCTCCAGGAGAGGTTCTTACCTACAGCGCGACAAAAGCTGATGGAAGCCTCCTCCCCGCTTGGCTCGGCTTTGTGGGTCCAAGACTAGAATTTCAAGGAACAGCTCAGCCATCTGATAGAGGGCTTGTCTCCTTAAAAGTGGTTGCCGAAGACTCAAAAGGGGGAACTGCACAAAGTCTCTTTGACCTAAACGTCGCCGACGCTCTTTCCCAAGAGGCAGCCCGCATTGGCGGCTCATTTGTCTATGCAATTCCAGATGATATGATTAGCTCACCTCTTGGCCCTGTCACCAATACCGTCACCCTTGGTGACGGTTCTCCATTACCCGCCTGGTTAAGTTATGGTTCAACAACCCATATTATCTCTGGCATCCCTCCAATTGGCTCGGAAGGGATCTACAGTCTCTCAATCACGGCCGATGATGGGGTCCAGCCGCCCGTCTTAGGAACTCTTACTTTAAATATCGGCCCCAACTCAGCCCCCAAAATTGCAAATCCTCTCTCCAGCCAGACTGCCCAAGTGGGGCAAAAATATAGGCTTGTTATACCTGACAACACATTTACCGATGCGAATGGTGACACCCTAGATTTAAGTTCCCAAAGGGTCAACGGAAGAGCTCTTCCCTCATGGCTCAGCTTTACAGATCGAACCCTATCTGGAAAGCCAAGCCCTGACGATACCGGCGCCTTTAGCGATAAAACAGTTCCACTTCAAATCTGCGCGACAGATGGTGACCAGGAGACGTGCAGCAACTTCGATCTAAGTGTCCAGGGCACCTCAAATGCTGAAACCATAGTGGCCGTCCTAGCTCCCCTTGCCGCGGCTGGAGGATTAATCTTTGGATGGTACAAGAAGAGAGGTCTCTTTCTCAACCCTTGGAACCGTGAAAAATATGACAAGGGAACAGTATCAGTACCGATCGATGCACGATTTAGCTACACGTTCGAAGCTCCTAAAAGCGAAATTGCGCTGGTCAAGGCTTTTCAAGGAGAGAGGATGTTTGGCGGCCTTCCTGCGCCAAAAAGCCTTGATAAAAAAGGCTGGCTGGAGTGGGTGAAGTGTAACCAACCTATTACAGGTGGAAAGCTACTTCCTAGTTGGCTCACCTATAACGAGGGAGATAATCAACTTGTAAGCAGCCAAGGTCCAAAGCAAAAACATGTAGGCCTCTATACTGTCCGTGCCTATGGCCAAGGTGAGGTGATCCTAGAAGAGATTAAATTCGACGTGGGTGGGCAGGGCGATAAAAAGGTTGAGATGTATGAGATGTAAAAAGGAGCCACAATGACGCAAATACAAACAGGGCTAGCCAACAGAGGCCATTTTTTATCTGGATTTGAAGATAAAGCATTCTGCAGTTTCAATGGGCTCTGCCTCCAACAGATCAGCAGAGCCATAGCGCTCCTTAGTGCAGTTATCGGGTCATCATTCTTGGGACAAGCAGGAGCTGAAGCGGGTCTGAAAGACCGCGAGGTACGAAGAGCGGGTAGCACTCCTGTCGTCACAGGGAACATCCCCACTCAATCAGCCTTTCCTGACACCCTTTTTTCATTAAAAATCTCACCCACAGGCTACTTCACAGACTCTGATTCCGGAGGATTCAAGCTTGACGTTGTTGAAAAAAGCAGCCAGACCCCTCTTAGCTGGCTAAATCTTGAACTCGAAGAGATTCATTACTTAAGCTCACAGAGTAGTACCTTAGACACTTCGCGGGACCTACATATCGTGGGAAATTTAGCCTATATCGCTAACGGTTTTTCTGGCTTAAGCATCGTCGATATTTCTAACCCAAACAACCCGATCTTGCTTGGATCACGTGATACCCCGGGGGATGCTAGCGGAATAGACGTCGAGGGAAACTATGCCTATATCGCTGACTACACATCTGGGCTACAGATCATCGATGTGTCTAACCCAAACAACCCTACTATGGCTGGTTCATACGAAGGCTCAGTAAGCCCCAGAACATTAGATGTCGAGGGAAATTTTGCCTACCTCGCAGGCTCTTCCGGTGGCCTAAAAATCGTCGATGTGAGTGACCCTTATAACCCCACACTAGCAGGAATATATGGCGCGTCTGCCAATGGAATCCAAACTGTGGGAAATTTGACCTACGTTGCTAGTCCGACTTCTGGCCTTCAAATCATCGATGTGAGCAACTCTAGCGCCACCACCCTAACAGGGTCGTATGATCTAACAACTGCCTATAACGTCCGGGTCCTTGGAAATTTAGCCTATATCGCTGATATCAATTTCGGCCTATACATCATCGACGTAAGTGACCCTACTGACCCTACCTTAGCTGGATCATATAGATTACGCTCAGGTGCTTTTGGTCTGGATGTGTCAGGTCATTATGCATACATCACTAACGATGTTGATAACCTCCAAGTTTTCGATGTGAGCAACCCTAGCGCCCCCACCTTAATTGGGACATATTTTGGTAAAAGACTTTCTGAAGTGAGTGTCATAGGTAATTTTATCTATAGTGTTGAATTCTCTTTTGGTTTGACAATCCTCGAAGAAACTCTTCAATTATCAGGGACCCCAAAAACTACAGACATTGGCAATTATGAGCTCGAACTGATCGCTGAAGATTTGGATCTAAACCGTGTCTCCTCAACATTTACTTTACGTATCGAAAGCCCTCCGGTAGTCGCCAGCAGCATCTCAAACCAACTGATCAATGTCCAAGCTCCCTTCAATCTATTTCTAGACCAAGCAGTTTTTCCTGACCCCAACGACGATGTTGTCCATTACACTGCAAAAAAAGTTAATCAAACCGCTTTACCTGCCTGGCTTAGCTTCTCTCCTATTGGAATTTTTTCAGGGACTCCCCAATCTTCTGACACAGGAACTTATGACATCCAGGTCGAAGCTTTTGATGGTACTGTGTTAACCAGAGCCAACACCACCTTCTCACTGACTGTTGATCATTTCCCAGAAGTATCAGCCACCATAACTAACCAAGCAGCCGAGATAGCAATTCCCTACTACTTTCAGGTGCCGACAGGGACCTTTATCGACCAAGATATCGGGGACACTCTCTCCTATAACTCAAATCTTGGTAATGGAAGTCCCCTTCCCACTTGGCTAAGCTTTAATTCCACTAATTTACAATTCACTGGAACCCCTTTTGCAGGGGATGTGGGTGCGCTTACTATAGCCTTAAGTGCCACAGACACCCCAGGAGCTGTTGCCTCCACTACCTTTACGTTAGCTGTGGGGGAGTTTCCTGCTCTTTTAAACCCTATTTCAAGCCAGCTAGCTGCTACCGGCACCCGGTACCGCTTCTCGATACCTGGAGATACATTCACCACACCGCCTGGAGAAATTCTTTCCTACAGCGCATCACAAGCTGACGGAAGCCTCCTTCCTGCCTGGCTCGGCTTTGTGGGGCCTAGACTAGAATTCCAGGGAACACCTCAGCCATCTGATAAAGGAGCCGTCTCCTTAAAGGTGGTGGCTGAAGATTCAAAAGGGGGAACAGCACAAAGTCTCTTTGACCTAAGCGTTATCGATACCCTCTCCCAAGAGGTAGCTCGCATTGGCGGTTCATTTAACTACCAGATTCCAGACGATATGATCAGCTCACCTCTTGGCTCTGTTACCTACACCGTTACTCTAAAAGATGGCTCTCCACTGCCTGCCTGGTTAAATTACAACCCAGCAGCCAATACCATCTCTGGAGTTCCTCCAGACGGCTCAGATGGAGCCTACAGCCTGTTAGTCACTGCCGACGATGGAGTCCAACCACCTGTTTTGGGAATCCTTACTTTAAACATCAACCCCAATGCTCCCCCAAAAGTAGCCAACCCCATCTCAAGCCAAACTGCTCAAGTAGGACAGACCTATACCCTTGTAGTTCCCGATAATACCTTTGCTGACCCAAATGATGACCTTCTCACCTTAAGTGCCAAAAGAGTCAACGAAAAAAGTCTACCCTCCTGGCTCACCTTTACAGATCGAACATTAACTGGAAAACCGAATCCTGGCGACACCGACGCCTTTAGCGATAGGACTGTCCCTCTGCAGATCTGCGCAACAGATGACAATCAAGAGGCGTGCAGCACCTTTGACCTAACTGTACAGGGAACATCCAATGCAGAGACAGCAGTGGCTATCCTGGGGCCCCTTGTAGGAGCCATAGGACTCGCTTTCGGCTGGTACAATAAAAGAGGTCTCCTTCTCAACCCCTGGAACCGTGAAAAATATGACAAGGGAACAATCAGTGTCGCAATCGGCACACCATTTAATTACACCTTCGAAGCCCCTAAAAGTGAAATCAAGCTGATCCAAGCTTTTGAAGGGCGAAGGATGTTTGGCTCTCTTCCTGCACCAAAAAGCCTTGATGAGAAGGGCTGGCTGGAGTGGATAAAACAGGATAAACCCATTACAGGTGGAAATTTACTCCCCTGCTGGCTCACCTATAAAGAGGGAGGCAGCGAGCTTGTAAGCAGCTCAGGCCCAAGCCAAAACGATGTGGGTCTCTATACTGTTCGTGCCTTTGCCCAAGGTGAGATAATCTTAGAAGAGGTCAAACTCAATGTCTGCAATAAAACTGATAAAGAGGTGCTTTTATGACGCAAATTAATACAGACCATTTTATGTATAGCATTAAAGGCAGCATCAATGGACACTTCCTCCAACAGTTCGGAAGAGGTGCCGCTCTTCTTAGCGCTGTTTTTGGATCAACACTCTTGGGGCAGGCAAGAGCAGCAGCCACTTTGGGTGAGCGAGAAATTCGAAGAGCTGGCGCCGCTCCGACAGTCAAAAGCGAGGTCCCCACTCAATCAGTTTTTCCTAATACCCCTCTCTCCCTGAAGATCTCACCAACAGACTACTTTGCTGATTCAGGAGGATTTAAACTTGACGTTGTTGAAAAAAATAGTGGAAACCTCCTTAGCTGGCTGAGTTTTAATTTCGAAGAGATAGCTCTTTTGAATATTCAGAGCATGCTAGGTTCTTTCGTTAAGGTAGAGGCCGCGGGAAATTTTGCCTATATCTTCTCCGGTTCTCCTGGCCTCCGAATCATCGATATAAGTAACCCAAAGAGCCCCTCCCTAGCTGGTTCATATGTTATGCCAGGTTATGTCAATGGTATTAACGTCGTGGGGAGTCTCGCCTATGTTACTGATGGCGGCAATGGCTTATTTATTCTCGATGTGACCAACCCTAATACAACCACGTTAGTAGGGTCCTATAGTGACGCTTTCCACGATGTTCATGTTGTGGGAAATTTTGCCTATGTTATTGGTTATAACACCGGATTAAAGATCCTCGATGTGATCAACCCTAACACTCCCACGCTTACTGGATCATACAATACACCACAAGAAGCTATTGCAATATACGTCATAGGTAATTTTGCGTATGTCGCTTGTCAAACAAACGGCTTAGTTATCGTTGATGTGAGTAACCCCAACGCACCCACTTTAGCTGGATCATCACCAGATTATGCCACAGATGTCGTTGTCGTAGAAAGTCTTGCCTATGTCACTAGCGCTGGCCTGCTAATCATCGATGTGAGTAACCCAAATGCCCCTACCATTGTTGGATCATATGATACGCCAAAGCTAGCCTATAAAGTGTCTGTAGCAGGAAATTTTACCTATATCGCAAATTTTGATTTAGGGCTTAAAATCATCGATATAAGCAACCCTAACAATCCCAGTTTAGCTGCATCATATGCTACTGCACAAAGAACTAATTCAGTTGACGTCGAGGGAAATTTTGTCTATCTCACAGACACTATTTCCGGCCTATTAATTTTTGAAGAGCGCCACCTCTTATCTGGAGTTCCCACTCCAGCAGATATTGGTAATTATGAGCTCGAACTCATCGCCGAAGATCCAGATTTACAAAGAGCCTCCTCAACTTTCATCTTACGCGTTGAGGGTCCTCCTATAGCTACTGGGTCAATTTCCAATCAGCTGGTAAATGTCGAAGCTCCCCTTAACTTTTTTTTAGACCAAGCCCTTTTTCCAGACCCCAACGACGACGTTGTCTATTACACTGCCATGAAAACCGACCAGACCCCCCTGCCTTCCTGGCTCAGCTTCTCCTCAATTGGGATTTTTTCTGGGACGCCTCAATCTTCTGATATAGGCTCGTATGAGATCCTAGTTGAAGCTTATGATAGGATTGTTTCTACAAGAGCCAACACCACCTTCTCACTGACTGTCGACCACTTTCCAAAAGTATCTATCCCCATAGCAAACCAAGCGGCAAATATTAACACACCCTTCGCCCTCACAGTGCCTGCAGGGACCTTTACCGATCAAGATATTGGAGACACCCTCACCTACAGCGCAAAATTGGCAAATGGTGATTCCCTTCCCTCTTGGTTAAGCTTTAATTCTGTAAACCTCCAACTTACCGGAACCCCCACAGCAGCTAATGCAGGCCCTATATCAATTAGCTTAAGTGCTACAGATACACCAGGAGCTGTGGCC
>JAJFMK010000197.1 GCA_021772215.1 Chlamydiota bacterium
CGGCCTGCCGCGCGGCGGTGTGGTCACCGCTTACTATGTCGCTCGTGCTCTCCATCTCCCGTTAGATATCATCATACCGCGTAAGATCGGCCACCCCTCTAACCCCGAATATGCCTTAAGCGCCATCTCTGAAAATGGCACGCCCATCTCCCCTCTCCCCAAATCGCCCGAGATCGACCAGATCATCCAACAAGAGCGCCAAGAGATCGCCCGCCGCCGCGCTCTCTACCGCCAAGGGCTCGCCCCAAGAGATCTTAAAGGTAAAACTCTCATCATCACAGACGATGGCATCGCGACCGGCAGCACCATGCAGGCGGCCCTTCTCACCGCCCGCGAAGAGGGCGCTGCAAAGATCATCATCGCATGCCCCGTCCTCCCCTTAGACCGCCTAGGAACAATCAAACCTTTAGCTGACGAGCTCATCTACCTCGACGCATCCCCCAACTTCTACGCCATCAGCCAGTTCTACCGCTCCTTCCCCCAAAACAGCGACGAAGAGGTGATGTCGCTTCTCTCTTCCATCTAACTAACCTTCAACCTATTATAGATGCTTTCCTTCTGGGAAGAAAAGGTTTATGCTAGAGTTTCCTTAAGAGAAGGAAAGTATGAAGAAGCACCCAATTTTACAGATTCTGCTCGGTGAATTTCATGACAAGATGGAGCGGCTTTCGGACCTAGTTGTTCGAGAGGCTAAATTTCCCGATGCCCCAAGCAAAATCAAAGTGGCGATCGGTATGCGACGTGCCGGTAAAACCTATTTTCTCTATCAGCAGATACTCAAATTACTGGCTTCAGATATTGCAAAAGAGACCATTCTATACCTTAATTTTGGAGATTACCGCTTAAGTGAAAATAGATTAGCAGGGCTAGTTGATGCCTTCTATGAACTCTACCCTGAAAACCACGACCGAAAATGCTACCTCTTCTTTGATGAGATCCAAAATGTCCCCAACTGGCCCACCATTATCCGCCGCCTTCACGATAGTAAAAATGCTGAGATCTATCTAACAGGCTCCTCAGCAAAACTGCTAAGTAAGGAGATCTCCACAAACTTGCGAGGCCGCTCTTTAGCTGTCGAAATCTGGCCCTACAGCTTTAATGAATTCCTCACCGCCAAGAAAATTACGATTGACCGCTCTCTCTACGATAAAAAGACCCAGGACAAGCTGACGCAACACTTCAATCACTACCTATCAGAAGGAGGCTTCCCTGAGATCACCTGGTTTGAACCAGATATTCAGCAAAGAACTCTACAAGACTATCTCGATGTCGTCGCCTATCGCGACATCATTGAGCGACATCAGATCAAGAACCCCTCCACAGTTAAGGCAATGATCCTGTCGATGATTCACAACATCGGCAGACCCTTTGCCGTAAACAAATTCTACAACGACCTTAAAAGCCGAGGACTCTCAATTAGTAAAGATGCTCTCTATGAATATAGCGACCATATCGAAGATGCCTACCTCATTTTTCAGGTTCCCCTCTTTAGTGAATCATTTCGCAAATCTGAAACAAGCCCCAAAAAACTCTACGCCATAGACCCAGGCCTCATTAGAGCCCTTACTTTAGATTACGAAAGCGACCTAGGAAGACTCTTTGAAAATGTGATCTTCTTAGATCTCAAACGCCTCGGCTTCAAAATAAGCACATATCTCACCTCTCAGCGCCACGAGGTTGACTTCTTAGCAGAAGGAGCACGTGGAGAAAAAAGGCTATTTCAGGTCGCCTGGAACATCCAAGATGATAAAACCCTAAAGCGTGAGGAGCGTGCCCTTGAAGCAGCTAAAAAAGAGCTGAAGATCGATGGAGAGATCATCACACTTGATTCCTACCTCTCCAGCGGTGGGATCAGGCTAACATGTTGACCAGTTATTTCACCCTAATCCGTTACACCGAAGAGAACGCAACCCCCTGATCCATTCAAAATGGTTCAGATTATATTAAACCTTGCATCAATACGCCCTTCCCAGATAAATTTCCTACTGCTTGGGTATTGAAACAGCTGCTTAAACTCCTGTGCTGTTCCCCGAGCAGTTCGTTTTTTTAAAGCCTGAGTGCCAGTGGTTCAAGGATCCTGGTAGTGTGCAAACGAAAACAGAACTTCTTACCGATGTCTAGAGGGATCAAAAATTCCCCAAATAAAATTCAAGGGGAGCAGATGTGTTGCACCCCTGGTGGCTGCAGATGGGTATCGGTAAAAATATGGAAGCGGTGTAGGCGGCCTCTCCGACGACGGCCTCAACCTCAACAACAACTGGAACGACAACGACAATAACGGCCTCGCCTTTTCGCGGAAATTCTGATAATTTCCCCTTGAGCAAGCTCCGGTTTGCTCAAGGGGAGACGGACTTGATCCAACCCCCGATCATTCTTCCCATTTCATCGAGAATTTCTGCTATTTCTACGTAATTTTTCAGAGAAATCGCATGGATTTCCTTTGCCAATCTAACCATCACCTTAAGCGTATCTATGTTTTCGCTAATTTCCTCAAGGACAACTCTTCTTTTCTGTTCGTTCCCACACCTGGTCCAGATAAGTCCTTTTAGAATAGCTAGCGTGGTATTCTCACAGTTTTGCCACAAAGTATAGCGCTGTATTTTTGGGATCGTTTGGTACAGCGCGTAGATTATCTTGTAAAGTTCACAGGTTTTATGAAAAGTAGGCGTATCTGTCTTTTTATGTTGATCTAACATGGTTTGTTCTTCTTTGCTTTCATCCCTTATCGAATCTGAAAACCTCTTTTTGGCTTGGGAAGAATACAAAAGAGGAAAGCGGAAAAGGCACAAAATAAGGGTTGTCGAGTGCCATATTGAAGATTTTCTTTTTTGTATTCAAAAAGAGCTCTCCTTCTTCTCTTACCGCCATGGGCCCTACTCCCCTTTTCGCATATGCGATCCCAAAGAGAGACGGATCAATAAGGCAACTCTTCGAGATCGATTTGTCCACCATCTTATTTACACGGCTCTTGTCACTGTCTATGATTCCAGTTTTCATTTTCATTCATATTCTTGCCGAAAAGGAAAGGGAACACATGTTGCCGTCAAACACCTTGAACGGATGACCCGTATAATCAGCTCCAACAATAACCTACCTTGTTATGGTTTAAAGATGGACATCAAATGCTTTTTCGATTCCGTCAACCATAGCAAGTTAAAGGTTCTGGTTCGAAAAAAAATCTCAGATCTCTCTTTCCTTAAAGTTGTCGATGAAATCATCGACAGTTACAGTACGCGTCTAGGCCCACATGGCCCCTTAGGCATACCTCTTGGCAATGTCACCTCTCAGTTCTTTGCCAACCTCTACCTTCATGAGCTGGACGTGTTTATCAAACACGTTCTTAGAAAAAAACACTACTTGCGATATTGCGATGACTTTATTCTCCTTAATCGCGATCCTAGCAATTTGCAAGTACTCATCAATCCCATCGAAGAGTTTCTTGGAGAGTCTCTTCATTTAGATATTCATCCCCACAAAGTTTCGCTTCGAAAGCTTTCTCAAGGGATCGACTTTGTTGGAACAATAATTTTTCCTTTTCACACTCTGATTCGCACCAAAACTAAACAGCGCATGAAAAAACGGCTCCGAGAAGGCTTTCAACAGGTGATTGACGAAAAAATGGACCCCGTCGCTTATCATCAAAGAGTGCAGTCTTACCTGGGTATTCTTTCACATGCCAAGCAGGCTCGCTTCTCAAATGATCTGAAAAATGCTTTCTACATCTAGTCATGAAAACCCTCTTTCCTGCTCGCTTCGCTCGCGAAATAAACCCGTCCGGGACACTTACCTACCTTTTTTAAATCAGCTCTTTTCCTTTTAGCCCCTGGCGGGGCTCCCAACGTCCAAAAAACAAGGTCCAAGGTCCAGGCCAAGGACCAATGTGTCAACGTTCAACGTTCAGAACTTCCGCGAAAAGGCGAGGCCGGAATTGTCGAGGCCGAGCCAGACGTAGTCGAGGTAGAGGCCGTCGTCGGAGAGGCCGCCTACACATGTCTGATAATATCCAACTTTCTCCTGA
>JAJFMK010000198.1 GCA_021772215.1 Chlamydiota bacterium
TACACTAGAAAAAAACCAATCTCCCCCCTCCTCTATATCCTCATTATTATAGGTTAGTCTGCCATTAGCAATCTTGGTAAAGCGATGTTCAAAATCATTTTTAGCCTGATTAAAGTGTCCATTGCCAATCTGTTGAGTTGGGCGATCAAAGGGCAGATTTATGTCATCTGGTCTTACGTAACCCCTACGGTTATCCTGCTCCCCTCGAAAAAGAGCTTCAAAAAAGTCGCCCATATTAACATTTTGCGCTGGTCTTACCATAACTAATCCTCCGTAAATTTAGAGGCTAATTCTAACAAAAAACATTCATTTAGTAAAGGTATTAAAACATTTACTAATAATTAAAATTAAATATATTATATATTTTACATTTAACACTCAAATCTTTATACTTTCTTTAATGTATTATATTATAATCTACCCTTAACACAGATAAATGTGAGGCAAAATAATGAGTAATAACTTCAATCCTATAGCTAACAGAGTTAAAGACTTTGCTAATAGCATGATAGACCAGCCTGCAGTCCAAGCTGCCGCTTATTTAACCGCTGCCACAGGGTTCATCTATGCCCTTGGCCACCGCTTGGGCCGAGGCAAGCATGAAGAAGCAAGGTTCGATTTGGCCGTCGATACGTTTAAGCTTGAAAGAGAGGTTGAAGAGCTAACTTCTCAGTTGGAGAAGAAGTATGCAGAGCTTGACGGAGAGGTCAATAAACTTAAAGCTCACCGTGATGCAAAAGGGTTAGAGCTTGCCAAAAGTGAGCTCACCTTAGAGCGTGGCGACAAATTTGACCCTTCTCTTCTTGATCCAAGGATCAAAGGTTTCGTAGAATCAAACTGTATAGATATCCCATTGTCACAGATCAGTGGCATTGCTCCCGGAGTTGAGCTATTTCTGACATCAAGGAGTGGTAGAGAGGTAAGAACCCCAGGATTTCAACCACCTACAAAAACGCAGATTGCTACTGCAATCAGCAACTACGGCACTCTTGCCAGCGCTGCCTATCTGCTGCAGAACATCGACAAGCTCATGCCAAATACTCCTAATAGAGCTGAAAAAATCCTCGCAGCTAAAGCTACCCTTTTAACTATAATGGGTTTTAGAGCTAAGTCCGCAGCTCCAGGGCTTGGAGCTCTAGCCGGCGAAATGGGTGGACTAATCTTAAGAGCTATAAAAAATATCACACCAGATTTTTCAAGAAAAACGGCTCCCCCAGCTCCCCCAGCTCCCCCAGCACCTCCGGCACCAACACTAATAGGAGCTCCTCTGGCACCTCCACCAGCAGCTCCCGCTCCTGCACCTAGCCGTATGAAGTACTATGCAACTGCTGCTGCTCTGGCATCAGTCGCAACGGCAGCCGCTGCTGCTGCTGGGAACAGAGATGCTCTTATAGAACTTGGTCAGGAAACTGCTCAAAAATGGGATGACGTCACCGATTTTGTCCAAAGTTATTGGGGAGCTTTAGCTGGAGTAGCAACTCTTGGCGTTAGCTTTAAAGGCTATAGAGATGGCCTTGATGTTGAGGCCTTAAGGCAGATCGAAGCTAAAAGGAATCACCCTGAAGCTCAAAAAATGCAAATCGAAGAGAATCTTAAAAAGGCCGCTCAGACAGCTGTTATACTAGAAAGAGAGAGAGAGAGAATAGATCAAAACTTCAAAAAGGCAATGCTTGTTATCGAAAGAGAGACGCGCGCCAATGGCGGTATGATCTCAACCGAAAAGCTCTACCAAAAACTACAAGAGGAAGGTCTTTTAAAGCGTGGGCTTGGTAGAACTGCCCAGCTCGCTGGAAAGGCTGTCAACAATATGCAAGCCTTTGATAAGTCCTCTGGACTTGGCAAGGTAGCCGCTACCATGGCAACTCTTGCTGCTGTTGACCACTATCTCGTAAAACATGGCGCCCCTGAGTCAGCGCTGATCGCTAACCGCCTACTCATCGCCTCTACAATTGCTGGCGCTGCTGTTAAAACTGACCGCTTAGCTGTTGACTATCCTAAGAGCGCTGCTACGATCGCTGCCTCAGCTGCCTTAGGCACTTCAGTCTTAGTAATTGGCCCTGAAAACACCGCTAAAGGCGTTGCTGCTGCAACCGCACTTGCCGCTAGCGGCGCTGCTCTCTTTGGAGCCTACCGCGTCGCTCAAATGGTTCCAGGATGGCTTCAAAGTGGATACAGCAGTGCACAAGATACTTCTGCTTACATCTACAACAGACTACCTATGATGCCCTCTTTTGGTGCAGCCCCTGTAGTCGTTGAAGAAGAAGTAGTGCCACAGCCAGAGCAAATTGTTGAGCCAGCACCTAAGCAAGTTGCTGAGCCAGATCCTGAGCCGCAGACTGAGGTTAATATAAGGGAAAAAGAACCCATCGTCTTAGGCAAGGTTATTGAAGATGAAAAGTGGGATCTCGAATCAGAACCATCTTCCTCAAGTGATTCCGACCTTGAAAGAGTTGGAACGCCTGAAGATCATGAGATTGACAAATCTCTTACTGAACCAGAGCCTGAGCCAGAGTCAGAACCTGTAAAAGCTGAAGCTCCTAGAACATGGAAGTCCCTATTCCAGTTCAACTTTGGTATCAGACAGAGACTTGAAAGTGTTGCAACTAGCATTCAAAGCCTGTTCGCTAAAATGTTTGGATGGTCTACAAAAGAATAATCACTTTTCTTTCGTGACAAAAGCGCGCTCCTCTGCTAAAAAATCTCTATTAAGGAGATTATATGGAAGAGGGCGCGCCTTTTTTATGGCAAAGATATCCCGAAACTGAAAAGTGGCTACTAAGTCAACTCGAAAGGCTTAGTAGCGGCAACACTGCGCTAGCCCAATTTTCCAAGGACCTCGTTAAATATACCAGCAGCCGTATCTTCGACTGGGTCTCTCATATCAAAATTAAGGAAGCTGCCCCCCTTCTAGATCTAGGCTTTACCGAAGAAAATGAGGGACTCTTTGCCCATTTTGGCGCCCAGTTTCCACGCGTACGGATCGTCAAGGATGCGCCCGAAGGGGTCGTGGTTGTAGTCGATGAGATCTCCAACTTCTTTATGTGCCACCATATCTCTAATGCCATAGAGGGAACCCCCTTTTCTCCCTATCGACGAGGCGTCGTTTCCGTTGAAGAGACCTCGTTTGAGGTGATCGAGCGACGTGGAACGCGAGAGATAACTCCTATTAACGAATCCTCAGAGGCGATCCAGGCTTATCTCACCTGCCGTGAGCTCTGGCAAAGGCGCCCCCGAGAGGGCTACCCTGACCTAGCTCTCCTAGACCAGGCGATTAACCTCGCCCAAGAGATCTGCAACCTTTTGGGGCAAGATCGAGCTGCCTATCTCGTTTTAGAGGTGGAGCGCGAATATTGGCAGAGCAAGAACAGGGCGGGACAGATCCAAAAAGCGAGGCAAGACCGCCTCGGCCTCGGCTGGAGCAACCATGATCACCACACCTTTCGCTCCTCTAGGCACACCTTTCGTAAGCTAATCGAGCTCTTTGAAGTGCTCGGCTTTACCTGCCGTGAGCGCTTCTATGCTGGCGAAGAGGCGGGCTGGGGCGCCCAAATAATGGAAAACAACCGCGTCCCCGCTGTCCTCTTCTTAGATGTCGACCTCGACCCACACGAAATCGCCATCGACTACGAGTGGAGCAATTTAAATGAGCGCAATGAGCTTGGCACCGTGGGCCTCTGGTGCGCCCTTCATGGCGACTCTATCCTCTCAGCCGGTATGCACCATCTTGAGGCGCAGTTCACCTTTGAGCAGCTAAAAAGTGATCTTGAAGAGTGCTCTATCGAGATGATGCAGCCCTTTAGCGACTTTTCCTACCTCAAGCAGGCCTTTACCAAAGGCGAAGTGTGGCACGTCAAAGAGGATCGTCTACAAAATCTGCTTAAGAAGAGCCTCATTACCAATGACCAGGCAGAAAAGTTCAGAAGAGAAGGGGCCATCGGCAGCCACCTCGAAAATCTGCAGCGACGAGAAGGATATAAAGGCTTTAACCAAAAAAACGTCAGCTATATCATCGCTAAGACAGACCCGAGAAAACAGTGAATTTTATCAAAACCGATCAGATAACGCGCGCGATCTATTCCCAGGACGCCTCGCTCTTTGAGATTGAGCCAAAGGCGGTGGCTCTTCCTAAAACCGTTGACGATGTCATAGAGGCGGTCTTAAAGGCTTCCAAAGAGAAGATGCCGATCACAGCGCGCGGTGGCGCCACAGGTGTGACAGGGGGCTGCCTTGGGCGAGGGATCATTCTCGACATGACCACGCATCTCAACCAGATCATCTCAATAGACCTTAAACGCCAAAGAGTGGTTTGCCAAAGCGGTGTCATCCAAGATGATCTGAACCGCGCGCTTAACCCTTTGGGATACCGTCTTGGCCCCGACACCTCCACAGGAAACCGCGCCAGTATCGGCGGCATGGTTGGCAACAACGCAGCCGGATCGCGCTCGCTAAAGTATGGAAGCATGATCGACCATGTGACATCGCTGAAGGCTGTTTTGGCTAACGGAGAACTGATCGAGTTCAATGATAGCCCTTCAAGACACAAAGAGAAACTCGAAATGATCTTAAAGGCGTGCCACAGCGAGATCCAGCGAAAATTTCCGCCGCTACCGCGCCGCGCTTCAGGCTATCTGATCGACCGCCTAGGAGATCCGATCAATGTCGCCAAACTCTTCTGCGGCGCCGAGGGGACGCTCGGTGTCATCACAGAGGTGGAGCTCAAAATTGTTCCCATCATCGAAAAGCGTCATAGCGCCGTTCTCTTTTTTGAGAGCCTCCTCAAAGCCTTTGAAGCGGTACCCGAGCTTCTAAACTTCAATCCAATCACCTTAGAGCTGATCGACAAAGAGATTCTCGACCTCGCCAAAGGCCCTCTAGATTGGCTCGATGGCAAACCTGAAGCTGTTTTGCTAATCGAGTGTGAAGAGCCGATCAGCGTTGGCAAAAACTTAAGCCGTCAAGAGTGTGAAGATATCGCCGAGGTGAGGCGGCAAGGGTTAGAGCTTCTACTCTCTAAACGGACGAAAGAGCGAGCTCTTGCCTTCATCGAAGATATCGCCCTGCCACCTGCTCAGCTAGCCCCCTTCATGAAAAGCTATATCCCCTATCTAAAGGCGCAGTTTGAACATGTAGGCATCTATGGCCATGTGGGCGCCGGCTGCATCCATCTCCGCCCCTTTGCTGACATTACTAAACCTGTGACAAAGGAGAAGATGCTCTCGATTCAAAAACGGACCCTGGCCCTGCTTAAAACGATCGACGGCGCCATGAG
>JAJFMK010000199.1 GCA_021772215.1 Chlamydiota bacterium
AATTTTCGGTTTTTTCGATATGGCCCAGAGCGTCGTAGCTGAAGACTCTCTTTCGTTCGCCAAAGATCTCGGCAATTTTTCGGCCAAAGGGGTCATATTCAAAGCGGGTCACAAAGCCTAGAGGGTCGATCTGCTCTTTGAGAAGAGGCCCCTCGTAGACATTAGAGGTGCTGGTCAAAAGCGTACCTTCGTCGTCAAAGGTCTCTCTTTTGATTTCGCGGCCAAAAGTGTCACGCTGGAAGAGAGTTTTAGCGCCTGATTTAGAGATATGGAGTGTTAAGTTGCCCTCCATATCATAGCGAAATTGCTCTTTTGTTCCATCGGGGTAGGTGATCTCGTACGGCTTGTCGTGGGCGGTGTAATAGGTGACGACGCGGTTTCCCTTGGCATCCTCTTTGACGATGGTGCGGCCGAAGATATCGAGCTGCTGTTTAGCTACGGGGCAGATTAGTTGGCCCTCCTCATCTTCGACAGCGGGGTAGGTTGTTTGAGTGAGCCGATGAAGGTCGTCATAGCTGTAAGTGGTGGTCTCGTGGAAGGGGTTTTTCGTTGAGAGGCGGTTGCCCATCTCGTCGTATGTGTGGAAGGTCTGCCAGATGTGTCCAGGGATAATCTCCTCTTCCATCACGAGGCGGTTCATGGCGTCATATCTGTACCTTTTGAGGTGGTCCGGGTGGGGGCCAATCTCTTCTAAGCAGTTACTGTTAGCGTCAAATTGACGACGGATGATCGCGCCATCTTTTGTTGTTTCTAAGATGCAGTTGCCGTAATCGTCGTAGTCCCACTGAAGCTGATAAGCTAGCTGATCATCTGATCCGAAAAATTGTTGTGAAGTGAGCTTGCCTTGGGAGTTATATGTGTTAACTTTTCGACTGAGAAGGAGAACAGATCCGTTTTCTACAGCATAGTCTGACACCTCTTCAGGGAACCCGAGACAGGGAGCCTCTTTTTTGGGGCTGTAGCGGGTGATTTTTTGTAAGCATCCCTCCTCTTCGATAGTTTCAACGAGGTGGTTCTCCTCATCATAGCGGTTCTTGATCTGATGACTAAGGTGACCCTGATCAAAGGTGAGCCTTGTCTCGACAAGGTCGGTCTCAGGGAGGTAGGTATAGCAAAATTGTAATCCGTTGGGGTGCGTTTCTGTTTCAATGAGGTTTAGGTTTTCTGTATAGGTGCGCCTGATTTGATGCTGCTCGGGGGGATTTTTCGCTTCTCTGTAGGGAGAGGGGGCGTTCCCTGTGTAATTTCCTAGGGTGGTCTCGATTAAGACGTTGCCTCTTGTATCATAGTGATAGCTCTTCTCTTTCCAGCTTGTGAGCTGCTCATGATCGATTGCCATGCGCGATTTAAGGAGGATCTGTTCATGAGCTGTTCGATCACCCCAAACGAATTTATCAGTGGCGACGCGTTCATATTGACCCGCCTCGCAACCTTTGTAATGGACAATTTTTTTGATGCGGTCTTCATCGTTGTAGGCAAAAGTAGTGAGGTGGTTTTGCGCGTCGTAGACCCTCGTCTTATCATCATATAGAGAGTCTCTTTCATCCCCTTTGGCTCTTTGGTAAACAAAGCGATGGGTAGCGACCTCTTCACCCTGTGCGCCAGCTGGTTGGATGATCTCCTTGACGCGGCCATGTTGCCAGTGGCCCGATTTGATGTTAAGGGGGCCAGCTTCCGTCTCATACTTGCCCTTTTCATAGTAGTGAATCTGAACGAAGCGCCCCTCAGGAAGTCTCTTTTCAAAGAGACGCAAAGAGCGGTCATTGTAGCTGTAAGAGATGGGAGGGCCAGATGTGCGTTGCACGGCGGAGATTAGAAAGGCGCCCTCCTTTGGGGTGAAGGTGGCGCACACTTTGGCTCCATTACTCGCTGTGACGACACTCTGGCACTCGTTGAATGGGTCGATTGGCGTCTCAATTTTGAGCCAGCCGGCCTCTTTGGCTAGGTTGGCAGTCGTGAGGCGGACATGCAGAATATCTTTCTCGAAATCTCCCTCATGAGAGTAGCTGAAACGGTATCCGCTAGGACGCTCCTCATACTGCTCATTATAGTAGGTGCGGCTCTGTCCATCGAAATGCCTTTTGAGAAAGTAACGTTTGATCCCGCCTCCTGTCATTAAGATGGCGCTTTTTAAGTCCTTCGCAAAGGTGATCTCCATGTTCTGTAGGTTGGTGCGCCCGCAGATAACGCCACGGCCCACATTTGTCACACCTGTAGCATCTTTACTAATCTTGAAGTGGAGAGTTTTTGATTCATTGGTGTCTCCTCTTAGGTGGACAGCAGAGCCGATTTCGTCGCGAAAAAGTACCTCTTTATAGCGAGAGCCGGATCCGATGAGTTGATGCTTGTGAAAGGCGCAGAGGCCGCGCATAAAGTTGTGCTCCCAGCCGTTCCAGAGGGTGGACCAATCGCAGTCGGGGCGAATGTAGAGCCGCTGAAAGAGGAGAGGCTCGACAGCTGGAACGAAGAGATCAACAGGGGCGTCGACGAACTCGCCGCTGATGACGCTGACGCATCCGCCGACAAGGGTCTCTGGGGGCGATTCGAGGTTTACGATGGGGGGTGGAGGGTCCGCTCGAAGAGAGATAATGAGCGAGAAGGTGAGAAAAATAGCTCTCATAGGCCCCTCCAGGCATGAAAGCAATTATTTATACAAGCTGAATTTTAAGTTGTCAAGTAGGGGGTGGTCATGAATCAAAACAGTGATGCTTCGAAAGATAATTTATAACAATAGTTGTAGTGTGTTTAGTTTTAATAAATTGCTTGTTTATTTTATTTGTTTTTATTATTAATTAATTACTGTTAAAATTAAAACATAGAGTGAGGTGGTGTATGAGTGGAGTGCCCGAAAATATAACAGGCTCCCCTGGATCAGTTGGTTCGGGGTTACCTAGATCTAGTGCAGATAATAGCGTAGATATTACTGAAATTAAAAGACTTGGGATTGATTCAGGTATAGTGGATCTTGCAAAAGAGTTGAATCCTGGAGAGTTTGGTAAAATATTTTGTGAAGGAAATATAAAAATTTTAGAAAACAATATTGACAGTTCTGGTGTCAAACGTCTTCAATTAATTTCTCTGTTTTTAAGGATTAATTTACCATCTAAAGGCCGAAGTTCTGAAGCTTCTGCTCTATTAGCTAAAGTTCACAAGATGTTGGGTGAAAAAAATGAGAAAATTATACCGGTTATACAAGAGAACATAGATTTTAAGGAGAGTATCCGAGCGCAGATGGCACAATCATCTAAAGATGACGAATCGTCTGGTATAGGTGACAATCAGATAGATGCATTAGGTGAGGAAATTCTGAAGAGAATTAGCAAAAGCGAAGGAAAATGGAAAAGTGAGGATTGGGCTAAAGAAAGGGGAAAATTATCAAGACCCGGCTTTGCGGACTGTCAGGTGGATCGGTCAAATGAGCCTTATGTCAAAGATCGGGTAATAGAGAAACAAGGTCCAGAAAAAGTGGGAGAAACTACTCTTGTAGTTGACCAAAGTGAAATAAGGGACGTTAGAGAAGCAGATATTGATCATATGGATCCTTGGTCGCAAATTATTGATAGGGTTGACTCCTTTCTTAGCTTTGTTAACGGCTTAGGAGATGAGGCAATAAAAGCAATTGAATCTCAGCTAAGTGTACAATATCCAGGCTGTTTTAAAATTGATGGTGATGGAAAGTTGATTGGAACAAAATATCTCTCTGTTAGCCTTTACAATTACTCCTCCAACCTTTCGCTAATGGCCTGTTTTAATAATACACAAAAATCAGGCGATGAAGCTTCTAGTTGGCTTTTAAGGGTTCTTGGGCCAAACTTGTTTAAGTTTGCTTTACGCGCTCCAGGTACTTCTTTTGTAGATGATGATGCTTTATTAAAATGTGTTTTGGATCAAACTGGTTTCATTGTGTGCATCTCCAACGATGAAAATCTTATCGATCAGCAGTTTTTGGGAAAGGGATTAGCCGATCTCTACCTAGCTTACACTACTCATCAAAGTAGGGGTTATATAGGAGGAGTTAGGATAACGCGTGTTGAGTACCAAAAAATCCTCGACCTTGTACAATGTTTTCTATTGCAAGATCTATTGAAGTTGATGAGGAAAAAGTTAAAAAATAGAGGAATTATTTGAAATTTCTATTGGGGAAGCGCTGAAACCTGTTTCCTCTACAAGGCATACAGTAGCAAGGGCACTAGTTGCAGTGCTACAAGATAAAGATCCAACACAGATAGGGCCATCCTTATCAGAATCTGGTAGTATTCAGAAAGTAGAACAGGAGCTTAGAGCTACCATTGATGGATATAAAGCTAGGATCAAACATCTCGAAGAGACGTTAGATTCGCAGAGAGAATCAGAAAATGCAAAAGATATTGAAATTGAAAGATTGGTAAGAGAGAACGAAGAGCTTAAAAGGAGTAGAGGCCAAACTTCGGGACTGAAGCGAGTGAGTCCCGAACCACCTGGGCCAACTGACAAGAAAAAAGGGGGATTGTATGAGTAATAAAGTGGGTGGAGTTGGCTCAGGTTCTGAGGGTCATCCTTTAAAACCAGAGCGTTCTATTGGCAAAGCAAGCGATGCTAGAAAAAAAGAAAAACTAAAAGAAATTTACAAAGCAGCTTTAAAGGAATTGAAAGAACTTTCACCCCGATTAGAGGCGCTTGAGAGGAAAATAACGACACCTAGGGAAAAGCATGGCGGAGATAAGGATGGGGTGAAGGAAAAGAAGGAGACGCCAAAGAATGATGATGATGATGAATGGCTAGATAGTCCTGATTAGTGCGCCTGAGAATGAGCCACAGAACAGTCGTGCGAAAAGCTGTTTTCTAAGCGTCTTCGCTTTCAGTTTCTTTTGGTATCAGACGAAGAATCCCCGTTGTCCTTTAGAGCTGACCCTAATGCATTGAGTGTTGAAAGTCTAACTGTCCGGAGTGAA
>JAJFMK010000200.1 GCA_021772215.1 Chlamydiota bacterium
GAACCACGCCTACACAACCTCGTGGGGTTTTACCACAAGAACTGTCGGGGCGCTCATCATGGTCCATGGAGACGACGACGGCCTACGTGTTCCTCCAAGGGTCGCTCCCAAGCAGCTGGTGATCCTGCCCATCACTCCCAAAGAGGAGAGTAGAGATGAGATCCTCAGCGCCGCGGATGAGTTACAGAGGCGCCTTACTTCTATCACCTTCGCCAACGAGGGAGTTCGCTCCCACGTGGATCATCGCGATATGCGCGGCGGTGAGAAGAGCTGGGACTGGATTAAGAAGGGAGTTCCTGTACGCGTTGAGATTGGCCCGAAAGATCTTGAGAACGGGGTCGTTACCCTCTACCGAAGAGATAGAGGGTCAAAGGAGCGCTTTACGATGACGCCAGAGGAACTTGTCAATCAGCTGCCTGAGATTCTAAAAGAGATTCAAGAGGGTCTCTATAATGAGGCGAAAGAGCGTATGAAAAAACAGAGCACAACTTCAATCGAAACTTTTGATCAGCTCAAGAGCTTCTTCACGCCTAAAAACCCCTCCAAGCCCGAAATTCATGGTGGCTTTGTCCGAGCCAAGTGGTGCGGCGAGCCTGATTCTGAAGAGCTTCTAAAGCCGCTCAACCTCACCATCCGCTGTCTACCCTTTGACCAGAGCGGCTTGAGCGGAAAATGCGTCATCACCGGCAAGCCGGCGACCCTGGATGTAATCATCGCTAAGGCTTACTGATTGACGATAATCTTTGATAATCTGATGGTCGATCAGGAGATTGTAGAACCATTTGGCATAAGCATTTTTTTCTGCTAGATGATTCTTTTGGATGTATTCTAATGTTGTATAGAGAAAGTGTGCTTCCACCTCCCATTTGTATTTCTCGAGCTGAAAAATAGCCTTTATCCTCTGTAAGAAGTGAGATTTAGCCTCTTTCTGGGATGTTTTAAATCCAAATTCGTTGGGGTCATATCCTAAGATATAGAGGTCGTTGATTGTGCGCAGACACTTCAAACAATGGCTGCAGTTTTTTCCCGAAGGGTCGAAGCAGACTTTTAGGTTGCGTCGATGAGGTGGGCAGTTCTCTTTAAAATGGTTGGCAACAACATCGGTTTTTTCAATGCGACTCACATAGGCATCGTCAACCGGGATCTGGATCTGATATCCAAAGGAGAAATCTGCTTTAAATTGCGGATGGGAGGCTCTTTTGTAGGGACAGTCGAAAGTTTCAGTGGAACCGATGAAGAGGTTGGGAGTTTGATAGAGAACCATCAGAGGGAGCGCGGTGCCGATCCAATGGAGGTCACCGATGCCTTGGGTGCCCCAGCCCGAGATATCTTTTGAGCAGTGGATTGGGGCGTCGCGTCTTACATAGAAGGCTCCTTCGGAGTGAGACTCGATAGCGGATAGCCGATTAAAGGGGAGACGTCCACGCACCTCACGTAGGAGTTGGAGCTGTGGAGACGTTTTGCTGTCATTTTGTCCAATAAAAGTTAAGAGGGTCAGATCTCGATGGAGGTTCGTAAGAGCGGTATAGGCGGCATCGACTCCTCCGCTAAAGAGCGCCAAGGCTCGCTTTTTTGGAAACTCGTATTTGTGGCAAATCAGCTCCTTGGGAAGAATATCGCCTTCCCAAGATGTGTTAGGATAGAACCTCTGAAAGGTTGAGCGCAGGCGCTTTAAACTCTCATAGAGATCTTCATCTAGGGCGTCGACAGTGTAGGTTTGGCCTGAGCGGAAGATGGAGCCGATCACATCGAATAAAAAGGGCATGATGGTGATCGATGAGTCTAGGTCGCGTAGGTCTATCGTGGGGTCATTATAGACGACGACATGCGGCATTTGCTCTGTGGCTATCTTTTGAAATGAGTCGCTAGGTAGGGTGATGATTCGATTTTTCTCGACCCTTATTGACTTGATAAGGGGCGTTGCCAATAGGGGCCCGCTCAAAAGAAGAAAGCAAAAAAGCCAGTTCATCGGTGCGCTTTGTGATATTTTTCCAGATCCTCATGGTAGCGAATCACTAGGGGATGATCAACAACAAGCGTAGCTATCAGCCTTGGCAAGGCGGCGAGCCAGATTGTGAAGAGCTTCACCATCCGCTGTCTTCTCTTTGGCCAGAGCGGCTTGAGCGGAAAATGCGTCATCACCGGCAAGCCGGCGACCCTGGATGTGATCATTGCTACGGCTTATTGATGGGTATTTCTTGATAATCGGGTGGTCGATCAGGAGATTATAGAACCATTTGGCATAAGCATTTTTTTTTGTTAGATGATTCTTTTGGATGTGCTCTAATGTTGTATAGAAAAAGTACCCCTCCCATTTCCATATGTTTTTGTCGAGCTTAAAAATTGTCTTTAGGTTCTCTGAGAATAGAAGTTTTGCCTCTTTCCGAGATGTTTTAAATCCAAATTCGACGGGGTCATATCCTAAGATATAGAGGTCGTTGATTGTACGCAGGCACTTCAAACAATGGCTGCAGTTTTTTCCTGAAGGGTCGAAGCAGACTTTTAGGTTGCGTCGATGAGGTGGGCAGTTCTCTTTAAAATGGTTGGCAACAACATTGGTTTTTTCAATGCGACTCACATAGGCGTCGTCAACCGGGATCTGGATCTGATATCCAAAGGAGAAGTCTGCTTTAAATTGCGGACTAGAGGCGCTTTTGTAGGGACAATCCAAAGCCTCCGACGATCCGATTAAGAGGTTGGGAATTTGATAGAGTACCATTAAAGGGAGTGTTGTGCCAATCCAGTGGAGGTCAGCAATGGCTTCGATGCCCCAGCATGAGATATCTTTTGAGTGATGGAGCGGGGCGTTGCGTCTAATATAGAAGGCTCCTTTAGAGTAAGCTTCGGCAGCGGATAGCCGATTAAAGGGGGGACTCTCACGTGCCTCGCGAAGAATTTTAAGTTGTGGTGCAGTTTTGCTGTCATTTTGTCCAATAAAAGTTAAGAGGGTCAGATCTCGATGAAGGTTCGTAAGAGCGGTATAGGAGGCGTCGACTCCTCCGCTAAAGAGCGCCAAGGCTCGCTCCTTTGGAAACTCGTATCGATGACAAATCAGCTCCTTGGGAAGGATATCGCCATCCCAAGATGTGTTAGGATAGAACCTCTGAAAGGTTGAGCGCAGGCGCTTTAAACTCTCGTAGAGATCTTCATCTAGGGCGTCAACAGTGTAGGTTTGGCCTGAGCGGAAGATGGAGCCGATCACATCAAATAAAAAGGGCATGATGGTAATCGATGAGTCGAGCTCACGTAGATCTATTGAGGGGTCATCGTAGACGACGACATGCGGTTTTTTCGCTGTGGCTATCTTTTGAAAAGAGTCGCTAGGTAGGGTGATGATTCGATTTTTCTCGACCCTCATCTCTTTGATTAATGGGGTTGCCGCCAAGGGGCTGCTCAAAAGAAGAAAGCAGAAAAGCCAGTTCATCGGTGGGTTTGGTGATATTTTTCCAGATTCTGATGATATTGAATTACAAGGGGATGATCAATGAGAAGATTATAGTACCAGCTGGCGTAGCTATCTGGTTTGGCGAGATTGTGCTCTTCGATATAGCGTAAAATGTCGACGAAAAAGTGGGTTTCGATCTGATATTTTTTAGCGTTTTTTCCTAAAAGAATCTGCAGCTCTTTTTCAAAATCTCTCTTGGCAAGCTCCTCTGTCGTATGAAAACCAAATTCATTGGGATTGTAGCCTAGGATGTAGAGGTCATTGATCGTGCGAAGACATTTTAAACATCGGCTGCAGTTGGTTCCCTTTTTATTTTTCATGCAGACTTTGATCGGAAGCCTTTCAGAGTGATCGGCAATAAGAGCTGTTT
>JAJFMK010000003.1 GCA_021772215.1 Chlamydiota bacterium
CATTACTAATGCTTATTATTATCGCCTACACATCATTCTTTATCAATCCTAAGGAATTTGAGGCAAATATTGAGGTGGGGCTAACAGCGCTTCTCAGCGCAATCGCCTTCCATGCATCCCAAAGCGAGAGTCTCCCTAAGCTTGGCTATACTATAAAGGCAGATATTTTTTTCATATCGACCTATGCACTAATATTTTTGACAATTATCATGACTGTTGTATCGAATTATTATTATCATCGCAAAATTATATACAAAGCTGAACGTGTTGATGCAGTTGGAGCTTATATATTTCCTGTTTTGTTATTATTTATCATCATTTTTATTTATTTATATGAAAGAACGAACTGAAATCTTTCGCATCTATTTTAAGCGTATATCCTGTTAAAAGTTTAAACAAAGATCATTTTTTTTGAGATAGCTCATTAACTCTTTTTCTCGATTTCGCATGATTTTTTCATCATCAGGGTCAATGTCGTCGTAACCTAAGAGATGTAAAAATGAGTGGACGAGGTAGAGAGTGCACTCCTCATATGCGTCTTCACCGCTGCTTTTGACATATTCAACAGCAGTATGAGGGCAGATGAATGTTTCTCCTAAAAAACAGAAGGACTCTTCCTCAGAGTCGATTGGGAAGGAGATACAGTCGGTTAAGGAGGGGTCGTTAAAGAACTGCTCATGGAGCTGACAGATTGTCTCTTTGTCTACAATTGAAACAGAAAAAGCGTCGCACACCATTTGCTCATGCTTTAGCAGAGCTTCGATGCTGTCTGCGACGCTATTCAAAGAGATTGGCAGATCGCTCTGACAATCTTCGATTGAAAGTTCTTTACAAGACGGGCGTTTTAGGGAGGCCGATGACCTTTTTTTCATCATCCTTCCAGCGTCCCAATTTTTTTAGCACATCAACACGCTCAAAACGCTTGAGGACGTTGCGCTTTTTTCCTCCACGATTTGCTTTGCCGAAGCTTGGATGTCTAGACATAAATCTTTACCTTAGGATGCTACAGTTTTAATTTTTGGAATAAATATTTTTTGGCCTAGGCCGTCAGCCACTGCATTCTCATGTCGTTTGAAACCTTCGGGAAGGGCATCCTTTTTAGAGCCTGTCTTGGGCGATGGGTTCTTTGTTCGACGAGGACTTACATTGCGCCTCTGATTCTGCTTACTGATCCGTACCATGGAAGTCTCCTTATGACCTTTTATCCTAACTATTTTAGCGCTTGTCGATTATGCAATCAAGGGGAAAATTAGGGTGAAATTAAGAGTAGCGATTCTGTGATACGGTAAAAGGGGCTGGTTTCTAAGGGGATATCGATTCCCTTAGCAAAATAGATCTCCTCTCGCTGGACAACTAGGCGCCGGAGTCTCTCATTTTGGTCAAAATGAAGGGTAAAGTTGACTGTGGTGCCGTCTACAGTATAGGAGAAGTGTGATTGGAGCGGCTCAAATTTGCGGGAGAGCGCTGATTTGAAGACCTTTTCCGCCTCTTTGCGATTCATATATTTTTTTAATGCTTTAGGAGCATCACGAGGGGGCGTAATCGTCTTACAAAGAAGATCGAATGGAATAAAATTGGCTTGTCTCATCCCAATGGCGAGAGCCACTTCATCGGGCAGAGATAGAGGATACTTGAACTGACAAAAGAGCCTTAGACAGGAATCTAAAAACTTCATTGTTTTCACTCCTTTACTTTAAGTAACCTAAATTAGCATATATGATTTTTTGAATGCAATAAATTTTAATAATTGAGCCTCTTGCAAAATACGAGGAGAAAAATTGTTTATAACTCCAATCATTCAAAATATTGCCACGATTTGGGGATCTCACTGGACTCTTGTAGATATTCTGTAAAAATAACCACAAAACAGCCTACTTCAGAGTTGGAGGGAGCGTCTTAAGGGAGCGAGATTACCGAAGAGAGCGAGCTGTTAAGAGCCACTGATTATTTCGAGTGTAGCCGATTTTTCGATGATTTCGTTTTCAGTTAGCGGAATTTTTAAGTTCGCATGCTGTTGACAGTAGGTAACTTATAAAATTCTTCAAATTGAGACGAAAGGGCGAAAAAGCGGCCTACACGAATTCTTCAGTGTCTCCTTAACAACATCCTTGAGCAGGAGATGATTTAGACTGTTGGAGCTGGTACATCTCAAAGAAGTGAATCCGGGACCGACAGATCTTTTTTTAGCACTCTCCGATAGCAGCCAGAATAATATGGTGGCCTCTCTTGTTGCTCGCTCTCTTGGAATTGAAAGAACATTTGTCAGGGTAGACGACCCCGACTTCGTCGAGGTATGTCATGAGTTGGGACTGACAGAGAAGATGGTCCCTTCACATATTACGAGTCAGTACCTGTACGACGAAATTTTAAGTGAGAGCTTACTTGCCCTCTTTGATTTCCTTAAAAACAATGTCTCTCTCTATCGAAAGGTCGTTACCGAAGAAGATGTAGGGAGTCCTTCCAGAATTGAGGAGTCATCCAAAATAAAGGTGATTTACTACTTTCGAAATGGTGAGTTCCATCAGTTGGATGCTCAGACAGAGCTTCAGGAAAACGATGAGATTATCTTGCTGACGGGCTTGGAAGACAATCACAGAGGACTTAATTGGCTGGGGTGATGAAAGAGAACCCGATCGTTTCCCTTGGGAAACGATCGGGGGTGGTACATTTGTTTTAATGAACAACCACAATTCCCATAATGGTTTTGGCGTTTGCCGAATTAGAGCGCCACCACTCTTCTTTGTTTGTCTCGAAAACTGCGTATCCGGTTGCGTGGCAGAAACGGAGTTGGTAGACCCCTTTTTCCTCAGGCACTTCAAGAACAAATTCTGCAGTTCCTTTGCTATCGGTAATGCCTAGGGAATGGAGGAAGCAGTTTTGTGGTCCTTTTGGATGTAACCCGTAGATGAAGTGATGCAACTCGAGATTATCGAGCACTTTTCCATCCAATTCATAATCAACAGAGACCAGGAATTGGTTTCCAGGTTTTGTAATTACATACTTGTCAGCGATAATGTCTTTGGTGTCTCCTTGGACATTTCTGACAAAGTAAAGGTTTTTGAGAGTGATTCCGTCAAAGTTCACCTTATCTGCGATTAGTCCGATGCCGGGAATGTCATCGATGTAATCACCGATACTCTTTGCAGACAGAGAGTCTGCATGAGAAAACGAAAAGACGAATGCGGTTAACAGTAAAAGAGCATTTTTGTATAACATTTGTTATCCTTGTTTTTTTTGTGTTCGGGGCAATTGAATATTTATGCAAATTTTCAATTACCTCACTACAATGGTAGGCTTATGTTATTGATAGGTCAACGTTTATTAATTTTTTGAATTCTTGAGTCCTGTAAATATAAAGTATATAGTGGGATTTATGGAACACATGATTCAGACGTTCAATCTGGCTACCGAACAGCTTGTACAGGAGTATCCTTGTCATGTATCGAGCGAGTGGCAGGCAATTTTGGAAAGGGTTTCAAAGGCACTACAGAGCTGGAATACCCAATCTATAAAAGATCGGGTAAAGCCTCTCAAACAGATCACAGCTCTTTTAGAAAATTCAGATCCCTATGCTCGTATCATTACATCGTAAGCTGCATCCATGAGATCATATAGATTAGTAATCTTACCTGCTATTTTCTCTGCTAAAGGAATTGCAACATGGCTATCGTGAGTAGAGGCTGAGGTCTCATTCTTAGGGAAATACAAAAAAAACAATTGATTCTCATTTGCTGCCTGTGATACGAAGCAGGTTTTGGCCAAAGGTGCAATTGACCTTTGGTTTCGTCAACTAAGGGGTGTGTGTTAGATGTTGGCTATATTTATGGATCTTGAGACCACAGGTCTCGATCCATCGAGGCATCGTGTCATTGAGCTGGCTATTAAGGCGATTGATATTCAGCGAGGGTCTGTTGTTGGCGCTTATCAGACTATTATTAAGCAGCCACATGAGGTTTGGGAGAGACGCGACTCCTTTAGCATTGAGATTAATGGCTTTCAATGGAGCCAGCTTCAAAATGGCGTTGAGGAGGCAGAGGTTGGTCACCGGATCGTCAATTTATTTAGAGAGCTAAAGGTTGAGCGGGGAAAGGCGGTCTACATCTGTCAAAATCCCGCCTTTGATCGCAGCTTCTTTTCACAGATAGTTGATCTCTATACTCAGGATCGTCTCAATTGGCCCTACCACTGGCTTGATCTCGCCTCAATGTACTGGGCTTTGAAGACAGAGCGTTATATTGAAGAGCGAAAGTCTTTTCCTGACTCTCTATCTCTGTCTAAAGATGAAATTGCGAAGCAGTATAACCTACCAAAAGAGGCGGCTCCTCATCGGGCTATGAACGGCGTTGACCACCTCATTTTGTGCTACAGGGCAATCTTTGCAAACCTCCCTGCAAAAATATCGGGATCGCCTTAGGCGACCCCGACTTTTACAGAATAGATCTGTTAGTTGCAGCAGCCGCTATTGCAGCTAGGCTGTGGGCAGCACTGAGGCTGTGGGCATTCAGGCTGCTGTTGGCAGCAAGTCTTTTTGTAGTAAGTGCAAGGAACGTAGCGGCACTGCTTGTCGTAGCAGTATCTTGGCTTGCAGCGCTCTTCGCAAGTGTAGTAGTACTCAGGAACTTGTCTACAACGGTCAACGCAGTAGTACTCAGGAACATAGCGGCAGTGTGTAGTTTGGTAGTGCTGGGGAACCATACGGCACTGTTTGTGATAAACATTGTACTTATCATACTCGCAACGGCAAGTGTAGTAGTTTTCGCAACGGTACTTGACCATTGGACAGTAGCATACGCAAGGGCCACAACCCTTATACTCTCTATTACAGTCAACATTTCCGCCATTAATAACGCCATGTCCGCCGTTACCATTCATAGCTGTCTGGGCATCAGCTGCGCCAGAAAAGATAAGGCCGCAACAAAGAGTTGCTAGAAAAATAGATAACTTCTTCATTATTAATCTCCTCTTTATTTTTATATAAAACTAAAGCATCAGTTCTGAGAGAGAAGGGACCACCTTCAAAACTCATCCCCTTAACTCCTCGTTAAAGGATTTGTGAATTTTCGGTAAACAAAAAACTAACTATTTAAACCATTGATAGTTAGTTGTTTATAACTTGTTGATAGCTAGAACAGTAGGGGAATTTTCAAGGGAAATCCAGCGGGTGTGACTGACCGTGAACTGATTAGAGGAGAGGCTTGCTGCGAAGGCTAAAACCGCCCTCTCCTCCTCTAAGCCCCCCTCGTGACCGCTATAGGTAGTTACTATGATATAGCCACCTGGGCGTAGGAGGGTGAGCGCTGATTCGAGACTCTTGATCGTCGAGCTCGGCGCTGTAATCACCCTCTTGTCACTGCCGGGGAGATAGCCGAGGTTATATATAATGAGATCGACTGTTTCCGGCTCAGTTAGCTGAGCTATCTTACTATGACAGGTCTGTATATATTCCACGTTGGCTTTGGGGTAGCTCTCCTGAACTCTATCCTTTGTTTTGTCGATTGCTTCTTTTTGGAGATCAACAGCAAGGATCCGACCTTTTGTTATAAGCTGACAGAGGAAGAGAGTATCATGGCCATTGCCACAGGTGGCATCGAGGGTAAAAGAGCCCTCATTAAGGACGCTTTTAAATAGATTGTGGGCAAAGGGTATGTGGCTACTTCGCAAAGGAGAGCTCTAAGTTTAGTTCGTTGTTATAGCCGAGTAGCTCGAAAAGAGTTTTTGAGACCTCCATTTCTATCGATTGTATGAGGTCAACTTGGTTATTCTCGTTTGGCAAGGTGGCAAAGAGATGGATAATTCCCCTTCTAAGTTCAACTCTCGTTTTTATAGCTGCTCCAAGAGGGAGGGGCTTTAAAGCTCGGTTGAACTGCTCTAAGATGATTTTCTCTTCTACCTCTATGGTGTAGCGGCTGCTTCTGAAGGATAGAGAGCGGTTCTTTCTATTTGTAACTAGTCGGACAAATAGAGTGGAGCCCAGTATTAGTAATATCAGGCCTAAAAGATAGACCCAAGAGGGGCTGTTTTGAATATATGTAACGCTTTTTTCTAACCAGTCCGGGTGAGTGGGAAGAAAAAGAAGAAGGACTCCTAGAGCGAAAAGAAATATCGCCCATAGAAGCCTTATCGTTGTTCTTAGCAGCTGTTTCATTAACTTGAGATTTCCGAGGGGTAATCATCATCTAGCCCATCCTCTTCCGGAGTGGGGATGGAGAGAAGGCTGGGGTTGATGCGCAGCTTCTCCATCTCTTTATCAGAGAGGATGTTTTTGAAAATGACATGGACAGAGGAGACGTGTAGACCGCTATACTTAGTGATCTCCTTTGTAATGTTGCTCTGAATTTCTTGAGCCTTTACCGGGATAGAGATTCCATACCCAATATTAAGTTCAACACGAACAGAGACAGAGTTTTTGTTGCTATCCTGCTCGACAAAGATCCCTTTGATTCCGTCGAGGTTGCCCATACTTAAGAGGTTATCAATCAAGCCCCCTTCAATAAAGGCGACCCCTTCGATGGATGAGATGGTTCTAAGTACCAGAGATTGAAAGACTTTATTCTCAATATCGCGGATATAGACTGTCTCGGCAAATTCTAACTCATTGCTCTCGAGCCTACGCTCTTTAGTTGCTTGATCGGGTTGATCCATTTTGGTTTCCTCTTGATACACTTTCTCAACACTTACAATACGCTATATTCGATTTTAGGAAAACTCTCTTTCATGGTAAAATAGAGGGGTGATTAGTGTAAC
>JAJFMK010000021.1 GCA_021772215.1 Chlamydiota bacterium
GAGATGAGGATTTTTTCAGTGCTTTCGTCTTAGTACTTGGGGTCTTCTTAGGCTCTGCTGCCTGGTGGATTCTGATCGGAGAGGGTGTCTCTCTCTTTCGCCACCGCATTACTGAAGATATATTTATTTGGATTCACAAAGTAGCCGGTTCTGTGTTAGCATTATTTGGAATTTTACTACTCTATCACCTGGTCATGTATGAAATTTAACTATTTTTTTCTCGCCCTTCTCCTACTTACTGGTTGTGCATTAAAGCAGGCCGGCAAAGAACATCGACAGCAGCTACAGAGCTGGATGGCTCCCAATGGGAAGCTCAAAGTATTGGCCACCACAGGCATGATCAGCGATATTGTCCAAGAGATCGGCGGCGACAATATCGATACCTATACATTGATCCAAGGTGATCTCGATCCCCACTCCTACCAGCTCGTTAAGGGTGACGACGAAAAACTGGCCTACGCAGATCTCGTTCTCTACAGCGGTTTAGGACTCGAGCATGGGCCCAGCCTTCATAACTACCTCCATGACAATCCCAAAGCCTATCCCGTCGGTGACCAGATAGCTAAACTGCACCCGGGACGTATCCTCACCTACGACAATGTTGTCGACCCTCACGTCTGGATGGATCTCTCCTTATGGAAATATACCATTCCCTACATCTCGCAGCTGCTCTCTGAAAAAGATCCCGCACATGCAGAAGGATATCGCCTAAGAGCGCAAAAGCTCTTCAACCAGTTTGACCAGGTCGACCAAGAGGTTCGCTCGATGCTTCAAGAGCTGCCGGAGAATCGACGCTATCTCGTCACCAGCCATGACGCCTTCAACTACTTTACCCGTCGCTACCTTGCGACGGATGAGGAGGTTGAAAATGGCCAGTGGCAGGATCGCTTTGCCGCCCCGGAAGGTCTCTCTCCCGAAAGCCAGCTCAGCGCCCATGAGATTCAGGCGATCATTGATCATCTCCAAGTTTATGGTATTGAGACCCTATTCCCTGAGTCCAACTTAAGCCGTGATTCGATCCGCAAGATCGTCTCTGCCGGTAAAGAGAAGGGACTTGAGCTAAAAGTCAATGAGGTCCCCCTCTATGGGGACGCCATGGGACCACAAGGGTCTCCGGGGGAGAGCTACATAGGGATGATCCGCCACAACGCGAAGACCATCTATGACAACCTCAAGTGATACATCTCTAGAGGTTGAGAATCTCACGGTTCACTATGACAGTACCCCTGCGCTTTGGGATATTAGCCTCTCCATTCCCACCGGAAAACTGGTCGGCATTGTCGGTCCCAACGGCGCCGGAAAGAGCACACTGAACAAAGCGGGCTTACAACTTATTCCCTCCTCTTCGGGACGCATCTCCTTTTTCAACCAGCCGCTTGAGCAGGTGAGAAAACGGATCGCCTACGTCCCACAAAAAGAGAGTGTCGATTGGGATTTTCCCATCACCGTCGAGCAGCTCGTACTTATGGGACGCTATGGCCAGCTAAAGCTGGCTCAGAGACCAAGAGCTTGCGACTTTGAAGCGGTGGAGGCGGTTTTAGTGCAGGTAGGACTCTTAAGTCTAAAAGATCGACAGATTAGCCAGCTCTCCGGAGGCCAGCAGCAGCGCGCCTTTTTAGCAAGAGCGCTACTACAAGAGGCTGATCTCTACTTCATGGATGAGCCCTTTGTCGGTATCGACCAGACGACAGAAAAAATTCTCATTGAAATTCTGATGAAGATGAAAGAGGCTAAAAAGACAGTCTTTATCGTCCATCATGACCTCGGGACAGTGCGCTCTACCTTTGACTGGGCGATCATGCTCAACATGCACCTCATCAAAGCGGGTCCCTTAGAGGAGGTTTTCACCAAAGAGAACCTAAAAAAGGCCTACGGTCAGCAGTACAATCTTCTCGACGAGGCGCTTAAACTCTCCAGTGAAATGCAAAGAGGGCGGTGATGCCGGATCTCTTAAGCTATTTTTACGACCCCGTCCTGCGCGGCCCCACAGTGGGAACGATGTTGATGTGTATCGCCTCATCGATTGTGGGCGTGATCCTTTTTTTAGAAAAGCGCAGCCTCATCGGTGAAACCCTCTCACACGCCGCCTACCCCGGTGTTGTCTTAGGCCTAGTGATAAGCTACGGATTTGAGGAGCTCTCATTTTTAGTGGCTCTCCTCTTTGGCAGCCTCACCGCCTCGATGGCCCTTGTTGCATACAACCGTCTCACCCGTCTCTTCAATGTCAAAAGCGACTCAGCCCTCTGCATGGTTTTGGCCTCTTTTTTTGGAGTCGGTATTCTCTTTATCAGCGCCATCCAACTCACCCATGGCGGCCTCTACAAACAGGCGGAAGGGTATCTCTTTGGCCAGGTGGCAACGATGAGCGACCTCCATATCTGGATCTACTTAACCTTCGCATGTCTCATTGCTGGCCTAGTCGCCCTTCTCTACAAAGATCTACAGATAGCCCTTTTTGATCAGGAGTTTGCAAAAACGACAGGCATTAACATCGGCCGCCTCTCTAGCGTCACCTTCCTCTTAGTCGTCTTTGCTGTTGTGATCGGCGTGCGCTCTGTGGGGGTTGTGCTGATGAGCGCGATGCTGGTCGCCCCAGCTGTCGCGGCGCGGCAGTTTGTCAATCGCCTCTCATACCTCTTCTTCTTAAGCCCCCTTTTTGGAAGTGTCGCCGCGTTTTTAGGCAATATCTTCTCCTATGAGATCACAAAAAGCTTCTCAAGCGGGCGTGTCAGCGGCGAGAGGCTCGTCCTCCCCACAGGCCCGACGATCGTTCTTGTTGCCTCAGCTTTGGCTCTTCTAGCGCTCCTCTTCGCTCCTAAACGGGGCGTTGTCAGCCGCTCGTTGCGCGCTCTTTCGTTTCGTCTGCGCTGCAGCAAGGAGAACCTTCTTAAAATGCTCTGGAGGCAAAAAGAGGGCGCTGACTTTAAGCAGCTCATCTCTTTTCTCTCCTTAAACCGCCTCATCGCTAGCTTTTTAATACAATATACCAAGATGCAGGGCTGGATCGCATATGAAAAGGGTCGCTACGTTCTCACATCGGATGGTCATCACAAAGCCTCTAAAATTGTCCGCCTCCATCGCCTATGGGAGGTATACCTCGTCGACTATGTTGGTTTAGGAGTTAAAGAGGTGCACGCCTCTGCTGAAGAGATGGAGCATATCCTTACCCCTGAACTTGAAAAAGAGCTGACCAAGCTTTTAAAAGACCCCAAAGAGGATCCACACCGTCAGCCGATCCCCCAATTGGAGGATCTGCCGTGAACCCATACAGCAACCTCACTTTCTTTCCCTTCTTTGGAATGCTTCTCAAGCGGGTTTGGCAGTTTCTCACATTGGAGCCGCTACAGCTGGCCCCCGACGAGCTGCAGCTGCTCGTTTTACTCTCTGTAGGAGTGGCCTCTGCCCTTGTCGGAACCTGGCTTGTTTTGCGTAAGATGGCGATGCTCGCCAATGCGCTCTCACACACTATTTTGCTAGGTATTGTCTTTGCCTTTATTCTCTGGCAAACGCTCCATGATACGACCCAGTTCGCCACGCTTTCGATGCCGCTGCCCTATCTCTTCGGCGCGGCCATTGCAATGGGACTTATAACCACATTTTTAACAGAAATCCTCACACGCCACGGCCGACTTCAAGAAGAGGCGAGCATCGGCGTTGTCTTTACCACGCTCTTTGCCTTGGGAGTCACCCTTGTGAACCTCGCCGCACGTAATGCCCACATCGGCGTCGAAGCTGTCACGGGAAATGTGGACGCCTTAACAAGTGAAGACCTCTATTTGGTACTGCCAACTCTTTTTCTTTCACTGATCCTCTTAATCACCTTCCATAAAGAGCTTTTGATCTCCACCTTCGACGCTGCCTTTGCTAGGGCGCTAGGATTTAAAAGCCAATTGATCACCTACGGCTTAATGACTCTCGTCTCTTTGACGATCATCTCCGCCTTTCGCGCTGTCGGTGTCATCATGGTTTTAGCTCTTCTGACGATCCCGGCTAACATCGCTAGACTCTACTTCGATTCGGTTAAAATGATTCTTTTTGTGGCGAGCCTCATCGCAGCCGCTGTGGCGCTTCTTAGCGTCGCCCTCTCAAGACATCTCCTAACAGACCTCGGCCTACCGCTTTCGACCGGTGGACTACTTGTCCTGATCCTCACCCTGTTTGCTCTCGTCGCCTTTAGTTTAAAACGACTAAGAGCTCGCCGGCCGACAGGGCAACCGCCACTTGGCCTTGAAGAGCCACATTGGAAAGACTAATAAGTTCTGAAGAGAGGGTCTGCTCCACTAGCTCCCACTTGAGGCCCTTCGTTGTCACCCCCCTCACCTCATCGCTCAAAGGAATTAAGGATATGAGCTGACCAACATCCACATTCAAAGTGGCCTCCTTCGTTAAGACAAACGCCTCCTCCTCTCCATCTTCTATCCTAATCGTTGGAAAACGTCTTAAAAGGGCCATGTTATAGAGCGAATGGTCGATGCGCCGCCCAAAGGCGCCAAAGAGAGTCACCTGATCGTTTGGAAACTGCAAAATCGCCAGCTCCATATCGCTCTCATCCTTCTCTGTCGGATAGCGCCTCACCTCCACATCAAGATAGCGCCCAAGGAGCTCCTCTGATACTGAGTCAAGATCTCCTAAAATCAGGTCGGGTTGAATCCCCATCTGATCAAGCCAAATCAGCCCGCCATCGACAGCCACAACGATCTCAAAGCCTCTGATCTTCTCCGCAACCCGCTCAGGCTCCAAAATCACCCCATTGCCGATGATCGCAACCTTATCTGGCACTATTTTCCCTCTAATAGAATATTTCTTTGATCAACTTCAGCCTTCCCTAGCCAGTAGCATAAAAGGGCTGCCGGAATCTTCATACAGCGCTTACCCTCACTAAAGTTATCTAAAATTGCTAAATCTTGTGGATTTTTTGCCACAACATAACTATCACGAATAATACTCTTTTGACGAGAAAGCTCGACTAGACCCGGAAGATCTCTCTTCTCAACAGATTGTGATTGGTACTTCACCTCAAAAGGGATCACCTGTCCATCGGTTTCGACAATGAGATCTACTTCACGGTTTTTCTGGTCGCGCCAGTAGGAAAACTTGGCCTGGCTCGTACGACAGTGTGACCAGAGATGTCCAATGATTGCTGTCTCTACACATTGGCTTAACGCATGCGGATTTTCTAAAATGGTCTTCCCTTTAAGTAGCACAGCAGGAGCAATTGCAGGGTCACTTAAATAGATCTTGTTTTTCCCTCGAAGAACCTCTTTTCCATAGCCAAAGGGAGGAAGCTTGTAGATAAGATGGGTCGATTCTAAAAGATCAACAAAGTTTTGTACGGTCTGCTTAGCAACTCCTAGATCCTTAGAAATTGTCTGGGTATCTTGCATCCCTCCGTCATGGAGACATAAGAAAATGAAGAGCTGCTCTAGCTCTAAAATACGTCGGACACCAAAAAGAGCTGTCATATCTCTCTTTAAGACCTTCTCGATGATATCCTCTCTTAATAGACGCTGCGCTTGGGTAATACTCTCAACAAGCGTGGTTTGTGGAAAGCCCCCTCGAATGAGATATTCATGAAAATGACCGATCAACTTAGAGGTGACCTCGCTCATTTTGTGAAACTCACCTACAGTTTTGCCAAAAAGTGAGGGAAGAGAGGAAATTGTTGGAATATTGGGTATCTCAATCTTCTTTATCTGCAAATACTCATAAAAGGAGAGTGTTGAAAGCTCAATATTATGCCACCGTCCTACACCCGACTCTTGATCTACATGAATGAGTGGTGTTGCGGATCCTGTAAAAATAATGCGCTTCGATTTAAAGAAGTCGACGTGATGCTTAATCCAGGTCCCAATGTTTTTAATAAACTGCGCTTCATCTAAGAAGAGATACTCCTCCCCTTCGACTTTAGGTTCAAGCTCTCGCCACGCCTCTAAAACAGCATCAATTCCTGCCAATTTGCAGATCGGATGGTCGAATGTAACATAGAGGATATTGGCTGGTTTC
>JAJFMK010000201.1 GCA_021772215.1 Chlamydiota bacterium
GAAAGCGGTAGATCGACTGTTTCGGATCACCTACTAAGATCAGACGCTTCTCTTGAAAGAGCTCCCAGAAAATCTCCCACTGCAGGGCATCGGTATCTTGAAACTCATCGACCATCACCAGCTCAAAAGCGCTTTGAACAGCGCTTCTAAAGTTTGGCAAAAAGAGCTTTTCGCGCATCAGCGGCAGCAGTTCATCGGGGCCGAAGCTGTCGCTCTCATGAAGACGCTTCTCAATTAAAGGCTCAGCTCTCTTTTTAAGAAAATAGAGAAGCCCCTTCACGTTCAGAGCCTGATCAAGGACCTCTGAAAGCTCATCAACGATGGGGTCATGGCTCTCTTTGGCGCGTAAGTTTTTTTCGGTGAAGATCTTCTTTAGCGGATTGCCCAAAGAGAGGAACCTCTCAACATCGAAAGAGCCATACGCCTCAAGCCAATCAATAAAGTTCTCCTCATCGGGACTCTTTTTATACCGCTGCCTCGCCTCAATAATCGCCTCTTTGGATACCTTTTTAGAGAGCTGATTAAAAAGCTCTTCGCCTCGAAGTAGCGGCGCTGGTTTAGCGCGAAGGACGGCAATCTCTAGATCTTCTTGAGAAAGTAAAAGCCTTGTTTGAGCATTGGTGAGCTCTCCTTCTAGAAGACCTCGCAAAGCATCTTGAACAGCTTGCCGCTTCATCTCTAAAAGCGCCGAGGGCTCCACAAAAGCGGAAGCGAGGCTAATACATGCGCTCCAAGCGCAGCTTTTTAACATCTTCGCTGCAAAGCCGTGAATCGTATAGATTTGCGCCTCTTCAAAATTGAGGTAGGCCTGCTTGAGGCGACGATAGACAAAGCTCTCATCGAGCGCTTGAAGATAGTCCGGCCAGGGATCGCCATCGATTAAGCCCTTCAGGCAGCTGCGGATTCGTTTTTTTAGCTCATCAACGCTGGCATTTGTGAAGGTAACTACAAGGATCTGGTTCACTTGCAACTGTTCATTTGCCACAAGGTTTCGGACGAAAAGATGTTGAATCGAGAAGGTCTTACCCGTTCCTGCCGACGCCTCTAAAACGAGATGACCTTCTGTTTGAAAATCTCTACTTAAGAGGTTCATAGATCCTCCGAATCAAGGGGCTCCAGGATGCCAAAATGGACTCATCAAGCTCTTCTAGTGAAGGGTAGAGATGTTTTAGGGCTAAAGAGGGGCGACTAAAGCGAGTCTCTTTTTGCATCTTAATCTTTTCAAGCGCCATTTTTGGATCATACTTTAAGAGTGCGGCAACCCAGGTGGGCTGAACCAGGGATGGCTTTTCAACTCCCATCAAGTAGAGCTGTAGATAGTCAGCCAGCCGCACCTTTTCGATACTCTCCTCAAAGCTTTTTTTGGTTCTAGGATAGAGAAGAGCCGGCTTAATATGAGGAATATAGGGCAGCAGCAGCAGCTTAGGCCAATTCTTAACATGGTCAACTAGATCACCGCGCTCTTCACAGATGAGCCCTTGAGGTGTGACCCCCTCAAGTCGCCCTACAAGCTCCACCTCCTCACCCTCTACATTGATCCAGAGGCTGGGAAAAAATGGACCCTCTTGACTCTTCAGCCCCGAGCGAAATTCGATGAAACTTGGCGCAGAAGTAATACCAAACTGCTTCATAGCACTGTCCACCTCCCTTTTAAGCTCTCTCACCTCGTCACGAGCCAGGTCACCATAGTAGCCAAGCGGAAGCTGCTTCTGCAGACTCTGGCTCTGAAGCAAAACTTCAGGCTCTGTTGTCCGTAAAGCTTTTCTCAAGCTGTAGCGATCGAGGGCGTTGAGAGAAAAAGGTTCACAAGAGCCCTCCTCTAGAATTTCTCGCTCTCTTAAATCTAGCTTTAGGCTTTTGGAGAGATAGAGCTGATGAGGATCTTTAGCGAAGCGAAAGAGCTCGGCGATGTCAAGCTGCTTGACAAGCTCGTGCGTTTTCGAGGGAACCCAAAAGGGAAGAGAGTCAGGGCTCTCTTGGTATCTCTTTGGTTGAACGATTGAGGTTTGACAGCCTGTCAGCTGAACGATCTGCTGCAGGAGAAGTGATCCGCCACCCTCATTAGGCAGTGTTAGCTCGTTCGAGGGGTAGCTAAATGTTACCTTCTCACGAGCTGACAGAAGCGCCTCTAAAAAGAGCTGCCGTCCCTCATCTTGAGTGGTCGGTGGTTTTAGGCTAAAGTCAAGCGGATCTAGCTGTTTTGGCTGAGGGAACGTCTCGCTCATTCCAAGAAGATAGATCCAGCGCTTCGGAACCGCACGAACAGAACTCAATGTTGCAAAGGTGAGCGCATCCAGAAGATTCTCACCCAAACCACCGCTCTTCTCGCGCATCACAGCCTCAATACGCCTCTTTACAAGGTCGAGAGGGATTTTCAATTCATGAAGCGAAATAAATGGTGTCAAAAGGGCATCAAAGCTGCGCATTAAGATCTCATGCTCTTCGTCACCTCTTTGCAGCGGCAAAACGAAGCTCTCGGCAAGCGCTATCCAGCTCTCGCGCCACTCTTCGAGTGTACGACAGGCGCCATCTCTAAAGGGGCGTAGAGATCTCTCAAGCCTTTGGCACGCGTCGATCCAGCGTCCTAAAAGAGCCATCTCACTGTAGGGAATGAGCTCTTTTTCAAAGAGATCATCAGAGCCATAAATAAACTGTTCGATCAGCTGTTCAAAAGCGCCCTGCCAGGTGCCGCGCGCGGTTGACTCCTCAAAGTCGGGAATGATCTCCCCACGCATTTTTACATTGAGTCCCCAGTAGATCGGCAAACTTTTAAGTATCCTCTGTAACCTCACCACCTCGTCAGTCGTAAATCCAATGGAGCGAACAAAGATCTCATGAGTTAAAAGATGAAGAACCTTCTCTCTCTCAAATCGCTCCCCTTTAAGCTCGACGATCTCCATCAAAAGCTCAAAATAGGGGTTACCCTCTCCCTTTTTGAGGTCATAAATTGTGACCGAAAAGGGCGACGAGGGCTTCTCAAATAGAGCGCGAATATAGGGAAGGTAGTCATCGATCTGGGGCGCGGCGATCATAATTTCTCCCGGATCAATCTCCTCTTTCATAAGCCTCTCAAAGAGCTCCTCCACCTCAGCTCTTGCGCTTTTTGCCACAACAATTTCAACAGACCTGTCGCAAGAGTTAAGTGGCTCATCATCGAGTTCAATCAGCCGCCTCTGAACCATTTTTAATGTCGAACTCTCCTCGAGGGGAGGATAAAGCGCCTCCTGATCCCAGTCGCGCTCTTCAACAGCTCTTTCAAAACGCTTTGAAAGTGGCGCTGTGAGCGCCAAAAACTCGCGCACACCTGACGCTCCCTTTTCGAAGGTGAGGTCGCTATAGAATCCACTTGTGGGGCAGAGCTGCCAGATGAAACAGCTATGTGGAAGAGCCTCCAAAAAGAGCTCAGGAATATATGTAAAGCCAAAGAGATGGATCTGATTAGGAATAGATTTCATCCCCTTCTGAATCGCCTCATGCCAGCTATCAAAGGGCAGGCGCTGCCAAAGCTCTTTTTGCCAACTGCTTTTAAAATGAGGCGCCGTACCATAGAGGCCATAACGGACGAAGAGAGTGGCGAGATGGTCAGCAAGTTCCACTTTTCGCCTCGCGCTCTCGCCTAAATATCTCTTCACCTCCTCCTGTTCGATCCCCTCTAGCTCTTTAATGATCGCAAGGCAAAGATCATACTGCGTCGGCAATTTCGGCTGGTAGAGCCTTCGCATCAGATCCTCTAGTGTGACGATCTTCGTACCAAAGAAGATCCCCTCCTCTTTAGCAATCTTTCTCTCAAGCCAGAGCCTTTGACCAAAAGAGGGGACAGCAATCAGCTCCTTTTCAAAGAGATCCCTCTTTGGAAAGATTGCGCCACGCATCGCCTCATAGAGGACTTCAACAAATGAACTTTTAAACAAAAAGGGCTGAGTCATAGATGATTCCAAAGTGTAGAATAGAGAGGGGAAATCTTTACAGAATTAATTGGAGCGCTTGTGGTAAAATGGGGAAAATATATAGGAATTTTGTGATTAAGAAGCTGAATCCAAAAAATATTTCGAGTTTTACTCATCTCAATATCACCCAGTTCTTAGGAGCGCTTAATGATAACATCTATAAGCTCCTGATCGTCTACTTTCTGATCAGCCGCGAGGGAACCAGCGAGAGCTCCACCATCTTGGCGATGACAGGAGCAGTCTTCGTGATCCCCTTTTTGCTCTTTTCAGCTGTCTCAGGAACTTTAGCAGACCGCTACTCTAAGAGCACCATCATTGTTGGCACAAAGATCCTCGAAGTGGTGACGATGTCATTAGGACTTTTAGGCTTTATCCTAGACTGGAAGATCGGATCCTATCTGATCCTCTTCTTGATGGCCACACAGAGCGCCCTCTTTAGCCCATCAAAGTATGGGATCATACCTGAAATTGTACCCAATGAAAAGATCTCCCGAGCCAACGGCGTGATGAGCTTTTTCACCTACCTCGCCATCATCTTAGGGACATTTATCGCCACATTCTTAACTAGCATCACCGATAGAAACTTTGTCCTCTCGGCCATGCTCTGCGTTTTGGTCGCTCTCATTGGTCTTGGCACAAGCTTCTTTATCGAATATACGCAACCCTCCGGCTCGTCAAAGAGAGTGACGGTGCGCTTCATCTCCGAAATCAAAAATACTCTCAAACGGGTCTGGTATGAGGCGCCAGCAGCGGGTGTCCTCCTCACTGCTATCTTCAGCTCCGCCTACTTCCTCTTCATCGGCGCCTTTATGCAGCTCAACTTAATCCCTTACGCTGTCGATGTCCTAAAGATGAACGAGCTGCAAGGCGGATATCTCTTCTTGATGACAGCGCTTGGCATCGGTGTCGGCTCCTTCCTCTCAGGAAAGATCTCCGGAAAGACCGTCGAGCTCGGTTTGATCCCGCTGGCCGGCTTCGGTCTAGCTTTCGGCTTTTTCGCCCTCGAATTTTTAGACAGCTACCCGCGCTGGATCTACCTCCTTTCAGCTGTCGTCGGCGCCGCGGGAGGTCTCTACCTCGTTCCCCTAGACTCCTACATACAGGTCAACAGCCCCCCCACTTTGCGCGGCCAGGTCGTCGCTGCAACCAACTTCTTTAGCTTCGTCGGCGTCCTTGTGGCCTCTTTTGCCATCTACTTTATCAACGAGGTACTCGGCTTCCCACCCGACCAGGGCTTTGTCATTGTCGGCTGGGTCACATTTGTCTTAGCGATTGTTTTGGCCTATCAGTTTTTCGATTTCCTCACCCGTTTTATCGGGATGATCCTCTCAAAGCTCCACTTTAAGACCACCACCTTCGGTGAGGAGAATATCCCCGATACCCCCGCCATCTACGTCTGCACACACACCGACTGGAACGACACCCTCCTCCTCCTCGGCGCCCAAAAGAGGCGCATGCGCTTTTTTGTCGAAGAGATTCAGTCCCACACACCGCTCCTTGAGAAGCTCTACCGCTCGCTGCGTGTCATTCACATTCCCGCCATTGAGCCACTCGAAAATAACCGTGAATGCCTCCTAAAGATCAAAGAGGCGCTACGTCGCGGCTTTTCCGTCTGCATCTTTGTCAGCCACGAAGATGTCGAAGCGACCATAGAACGACTCAAGCACTCCTACTCATTCCAAGAGATTCTCGACGAACTAGAGAATCCGATGATTCCTGTCTTCATTGAGAAAGAGCCGAAGGAGCCGACCAAAATCTCTCCCCTGACTAAGCTCCTCCACAAGCTCCACTGGCCCGCCACTCTCTACTTCGGCCGCCGTCCAAATGGCGCATAAAAGAGGTGATGGGGTACGAAGAATAGCGACAACCACTAGCGCGTGATACGCGTTATAGTGGATCATTGTTACTCACTTTATTTATTTTTTCTTTTTCTCTTCCTAGAGTTTTTGAGGGAGAGCTGTTCGCGGTATTTGGCGACTGTACGGCGAGAACATGGCGTCCCCTCCTTTTTGAGGAACCGACAGAGAGCTTCATCACTTAAGGGGTAGCACTTATCTTCTTGCTCAATGAGAGTCTTGATGCGCTGCTTAATGTGGGTGGCGCTAATCTCCTCGCCATCATCATGCATGTAGCGATAGGTGAAAAAGGCCTTCAGGGGCCAAAGACCTTTGGGCGTCTGAATCGCTTTGGAGCGGACCGCGCGGGCGAGGGTGGAGTGGTGAAGACCGAGCGTATCGGCGAGATCTTGCAGACGCAACGCTTTGAGCTTTGCGGATGGATCTAAGAAATAGTGCCGGCACTGCTTGATGATCTCTTTGCCTATCTGTCTTAAGAGCTCTTCTCGTCGTATCACAGCCTGAAGAAGCCAGTAACCATGCGAGCGCATCTTGGTGACATAGGCGGTCAGTTCCGGCGTCTTCTCTTCGGCAAAATCCTCAATGGTCTTGAGGCGAAAGGGAGGCCAGGGGGTCTCGGGGATCACCACTTTTAAGGTCTCATCCTCCAACTCTAAAATAAGATCGGGAGTCTGTTGAGTGGCGAATTCCTCTTCAGGAACAAAGGGGTCGATGAAAAGGGGCGCCAGCTCTGTTTGTATAATGGAGCGCACCACCTCCTCTTCAAGGTCTAGGGCAGCGGCAATTTTTTCAAAGCGGGCATTGAGAAGCTCGCGATAGTGGTTTTTGATGATCCTGTAGGCAAAGCTCTTCTCCCTCTTCTGCTCTTCGAGAAGTTTGAGAAGCTGCTCGCGCCTAGAGCGCGAGGCGACGCCAGGAGGGTCAAAATTTTGGATCAGAGCTAAGATCTCACTCACCTCAGAGGGAGTGATCGCCCCAAGTCTGCTGAGCTCCTCTAGCGAGGCAAAGAGAAGGCCATTTGCCTCTAAAGAGCCGATGATGATCTCTGCGCACCTTAGCTTTTCAGGATCACTAATTGACTGCTGCGCCTGAATCAATAGCCGACTTTGAAGCGTCTCTTTCTGGGCAATGTCAAACTGATCGGGCAGCTCCTCGGCGGGATAGCAGAAGCTATTTTCTAGGCTGCTTGTCTCGTTAGGTTCCGAGTATTCATCCTCAATCTCTTCGACGAGGGGATTTTCTACGATCTCCTGCTCGATCAGCTCTTTAAGTTCAAGAAGGGGCAGCTGCAAGATGTGGAGCGCCTGCTCGAGCCGCTCCGTCGGAATGAGAGATACGCCAAGTCCCTGCTTTTGCGCCAATTTTTGCATCACAACCACCCCTATTTATCCTCTCTATACTAAATCGATACAAAATAATGGAGAGAGATTTTATGGTGCGGTTATGGAACAGAAAAGAAAGCTTGCCCACTCCATCAGTTTACCGGCAGATCTATCGATGCTCTCGCAAAGTCGCGCCTTTATCTCAAAATCCTTAAGTCACTTACAAAGAAGCACACTGATCCCCGACCTGCAACTGGCGGTCAATGAGGCGTTTTGCAATATCGTCGTCCATGGCAAAGGCGTAAACCGGAAGAGCCGCATCGTGATCCAGGTCGAAGAGGAGGGAGAGGAGCTCAAAGTAGAGATCCTCGACCAGAGCTACGGCTTTGACCCTAAAGAGGTTCACCTCCCACCACAGCCTGAAGCTAAAGAGGGCGGATATGGGCTCTACCTGATGAAGAAGCTCACAGATCGGATGAGCTATGCGAAAAAGGGCTCTTTTGAGGAGTGGAACTGTTTAACCCTATATAAAAAGGAAAGAATATGAAAATTGCATATGAGAGCGAGGCCGACGGCCTAACGATTACATTGAAGGGCAAGGCGCTCGATGGCCATGTCGCCTCTGAACTTAGAAACACTCTCAAAGAGCTGATCGAAAGAAGCGATGATAAGAATATCACGATCGACCTAAGCCATGTGCAGTTTCTCGACAGCTCAGGCTTTGGAGCCCTTGTGATGCTGCTAAAGTTCGCCCAAAAAAATGAGCGTCAGCTCACCTTAAGCAACCTCACAGGGCAGGTTCAGAGCACCTTCCAGATGCTCAACCTCGATAAGCTCTTTGCTGTGAAGAGTTCGGCATAATAAGTGTCATAGCCGGCCCCAGAAAAATTGTTGGCTCTAAGATCCACTTGACTACCGCATCAGGCTCATTGCCAACAAGAAGCTCTTTAAAATATTGAGAGCAGTACTCTTCAACTCGGCTACACGCTTGAAAATAGTCATAGAACATCACCGCAGCAATAACTCTCCCTAAAGCGAGCGCCCCAGAGCTGCCAGGAATACCGATTGCTGCTAAAACAGCAAGGGCAGCACAAACAATTTTACCAATCTTTGC
>JAJFMK010000202.1 GCA_021772215.1 Chlamydiota bacterium
CTCTTCCTTTAGTTAAACGCCTTAGTCTATTGCGAAATGTCTGCTTACTAACCATTGTTTCGCTGGCATTTTTCAACCGCGCGGCCACCATAGTCTTCCATCTTGCCAACGTCTGCTTTAGATCAACCACATTTTATGGCATCACAATTGCGATCGATGATGAGCAGAAGGAGCAAAGAGCTGCAGCCGAGCAGAGAAAGGCGCTCACAAAAGAGCTCCCTGTGCTCTCCCTCGACGAGTTGAAGAAGTTTAAATCTACATAGTTTACAATATATTAAGTTTGTGTTAATATATACCCTTGTTAGGGAAATGTAATACAACCCAAGAGTGGTTTAATGTCTTCTATTCCAGTTACTTCCGGTGGAAATGTCACAGCCGGCAGCTTTTTTAGCGACTCAACGAAAAAAAATCTGACCAAGATCGCAGAGAGGGTGATCATCGCCGTCCATAATGTCCAGGCGAGCCGTTCATTCCAACGAGCTCTTCGCGGCAGTTTTATGGTTGCTCAAACCGCTTTTCCGCAAGTGCGTTCACTTGCACTGATACTTCATAGGCTTGAACAGGCTGCCGAACTTCTTGATTTTTATGAACTGCCCGGTTCGATCGGTAACTTCTTGCATACCTTAAGTCCTAAAAAAGATTGTCTTGTTAAGGTTAGGGATAACACGAGTGGTGAGAACAAAATCATCAAAAAGCCAAGGTCCGTGGATCAGGCAGGGATGTCCCCCGTTCAGGTGAATTGGGCTAAAGGGCGCTACTTTAGAGTATTGGCCGCCGGAGGCTTAGTTCTAACATTAGCCCTCAGTGCGATTCAATTGGCAGCCGGGTGGGGTTTCATCAATATAGCCTTAAAAGTGGCAGCTTTAGAACAGATCACCTGTATAGGTGCCGCCTTCACCTACGGGATGTTTGCTCTCGATAGCGCGCAATATCTCTTCGAGTGCCGCAAAGGCGACTGGAGAAAAAGCGAAGAGAAGGGATGGCAGCAGCTGATTCCTAGATTGACGCTCTGTTTCGCCTATAGCACTGCAGCAATGGGAGTTGCCAATCCTGCCATGATTGGCGCAGCCTTTGTCGTAGCAGGTATCACTGGACTCCAGTCTCACTTTGCCGCCTCAGACCGCGCAGCTCAAAAGGCGCAACTTCAAAAAGAGCTTCGACAAGAGATAGGAGAGAAATAATGGCAGCAATAGGGTCCCAAAACGCAAGTCGTCCCGATTTCTTTGATTACTGTGGAAACCAAATGGGCGACGCTTTCAGCCTCCGTAATTTAAATGATTTCTCCGACGCCTGGTGTGGAGCCATTGACTCCTTTGCTACTCTTCCGGGGCCCTGCCGCTCTTTCCAATCGACAGTCTATTCCGTTAATGCCTTAATAAAGGGGTCGATGTTTATTGCGGATCCGGCCGCCTATTTCGTGCGTGATGAGAGGGGAAGATTTAAGTTCTTAAAAGAGAGTGGTAGTCAAATTACTCGTTTTATTAGCAATCTCTTCTTTCAATGCACGAACGGCTGCGATGCGATCCGACTCTTGGCAAAGTTTGAACTAGTCAATGAGGGTCAGGCAAAAGTATATAAGTATAGGTTTTTGCTAATTGCAATCTTCGCCGCGATCGTAGATACAGCCCTCATCGCAGTAAAAAATATTCGACAGCTAGATACAGGAGATGAGTCACTGATCACTGCTCTTTTTAGAGGAACAATCTCCTCAACAGATATCTTAAATGCAAGACAGCAGCGCAATATCATCAAGAGCACACTCAAGTTTGCTGCTGTTTCAGTGATTGTTACATGCGGCTTCACCGCCCTTTTTCATATCGCAAACGTTAGCCAGAGAACTTTTGCTATCTACGCATCAGGCTCCGACCTCAATGAGAAGAGAGCAAAAGATATCCAGGTTATTCAAAACGATCTTAAATCCACGCAAAATATTTCGACAATCGCTTTGGGTGACCTCCAACACTACTCTCCCGTAGTCAAACAATCCTAAGAAGCTCTTTCGTCATTCATCGATAGGGCAAAAAAAGCTTCCATAAATATTCTCAAGTTTCATAGAGTTATTGCTTTCGTCGCTGTAAAAACTACAGCTCTACTATAAACTTAAAAGTATGAAATTTAGGAAGCTTCTATATGGCTGTTTTGCTCGCCCCCTGTAACTCTCTTCACAGTCCTGCGCTCATCGCATCTGAGATCTCTTCAGAACCTGATGGCCGCTATGCCATCTACAGGGTTATGCGTCACTCTCTTGGAATCTTAAACGAGTTAGGCTTGGCATTCAAACAAGCTCCCTATCTACTTAAGCTGATCGACCAGTCGGATCTCCTTATCACCTCGTCGGAGGTTCTCTCTCTTTACAGTTTCTACAGACATGAAAAACATGATGATGTTGAGCTTGTTGATCAAGGAGGACAGCTCTATCGTCGCTGTTCAGGAGGAGCTAAACGGACTGATTTTATCCGAGCTATAGAGGAGAGGTGGCTGCGAGCTGCTGGCATGGTTTGTGTAACGTGGACCTGCTTTACCTGCCTGCTTGAATTGCTGAAAGGGTGCCAAGTAGATCTACTATCACGCTTGAGCTCTGGCTTAGGATCTATGGGCTCCTACGGGGCAAAAGCCGCTAATTTTGTTCAGATTTACTACCCAAACTCAGGGACTCGCGCTTTCCAAATTGGCACTGTCTTCCTCGCGCTGGCTAAGGTTGTCGATATCGGGAGAAACTATAAAAAGGCCGACTATGATTTTTATGGTGAATCTTTGCAGGCAGCCTCTTTGATTGGTGTGGCGGTTTTAGAAAATTATAAGGCCGTTTCAAAATCGCCCTATGTTCACTTCGTCGGCTTTGGTGCCGGAGTGTTAAATGTTTGTGCGCTCTATATGAAGAATCGCAAACAAGAGGCAAAAGATATCGAGCAACTTCCTCTGTTTTACAGGGCCAGTCCTCCAAGGCAGAGCCAAGAAGCTTTGCAAAATCAGCTGAACATTTGGAACCTCTGGACATTTGCCAAGGAGAGCTGCAGCTTGGGCCCCTTAACAAACGCACTTGGTCGCATAAGGAAGGTAGGAGCAGATTTTGGCCCCCCACTCGTAGAGAGTCCCGAACATTTAGATAAGCTCTCAAAGTTCTTTTCGGGAACGTTGGAGGCCTATACTGGGCTGTTTGAGGAGAATGCGACAGCTAACTTAGCTATGCACTACATTAAAGATTGCACCAAGTTGATCTCTGATACATTACTCTTCAGTCAGCCGGGTAGCACTCTAATGCGAAAGCAAGATCCTGGGACAGGTAAATTTACCGGTGAGATGAAGTGTGAGACGATCTGGAAGGATAACTGGATCAATTACTGCAGCATTGCCTGCTTCCAGATGGGGCATGTCTTTGGCTTTATGAGACTTTTAGACGATTTAGGCGTAGGGATCTTCAAACAGTTTGGTCAATATGCCCAGAATTTGCCCGTGTTAGGTTCATATGCTGCTAAATTTGGTCTGAAAGAGTTGAAATATTGGCCTGTGGTTGCCGGCGCTGTTTTAGGAGTCTCGGCGGCTCTTTATGATATAATGCGGGTGAAGACTGATAAAATCAACGATGCGTACGTTGTTGACAAGGGGTTGAAACTTATCTCAAATATCGCCAAGGGAATTTTAGTCTGGTATATTTTGATGAATAGAAAAGCCGATTACACTTTGTTAGGTAGCGGGCTTCTCTTAGGACCGGCAAACTTTGCCAAATATCTTCTTGATCATGAGAGGAGCCAAAATGGCGTATCGCCGACCCAGCCTCCAAGTACTCCCGCAGCGAGATACCGAGCGGCAGTACATTTACCAGAAAGTCCTCCTACAACATAATGATAAATTCTAATATACTGGAAACTTTATAAGACCTAAAACCTAGGAAGCTTCTATGGCTGTTTTACTCACACCTTGTGCCTCTCTTCATGAACCATTAATTGCGCTCGCAAGGCACGCTTCCGATCTCGATGGTCGCTTTGCCCTATATCGGGTGATGCGCCACGGTCTTGAAACTCTAAATGAGTTAGGGCTCACCTTTAAGAAGGCCCCCTATCTTGCCAGACTTGTTGATCAATCTGATTTGCTATTCACTGTGGCAACGGGATTTACTCTTATAGGCTACTTTTTCCATACGAAAGAGGATGATGTCGAGTTGGTGAGAATGCAGGACGGAAGAATTGCTCGTACCGAAACGCCAGGGCCAGCGAGAACTGCTTTTGTCCGAGCTATAGAGCAGAGATGGCTGCGAGCGGTTGGGATGGTTTGTATCGCCTGGACCTGCTTTACCTGTCTTGATAAAATGCTTAAAAATTGCCAAATTAATCTGATGGCAAAGTTCTGCTCTTCACTTGGTCAGATGGGCTCTTTTGGGGAGAGGGCTGCCAAGGTTGTTACGGTCTACTATCCCAATTCTGGAATTGTGATGCTGCAGATTGGTACAGCATTCTTAGCTTTAGCGAAAGTAGTTGACGTCTTACGTAAATACCATGAAGGAGACACCGTTACTAAGGATGAGTTGGTTGAAACCATCTCTCGCATCGCGGCGGCTCTCCTTGAAAACTTCAAGGTTTGGTATAAATCGCCTATGGTCTCCTATTTGGGACTGGCCACCGGACTGTTTAATCTCTACTCTCTCCATCTGAACCACCGAGAGAAGGAAGCGAAAAATCAAAGACAGCATCAGCTCTGGCATCAGCTTCGATTAGAGCAACAAGGGCAATAATAAATTAGGGTTTAAGGATCATATTTAATGAGTATTTCATACGAAAATTTTGGTAGGTTTTTATCTGTTGCAATCAGCTGGGACCCTTACGTGGACGTGTCGCAGAGGTGCAAGCGCGTGGGCGCAGACTGTTTTAAGCCCCTGATTGGGACTTCTGATCATTTGGACAAGGTCTCAAAATTTGTTGCGGGTACCCTTGATACTTATGTTCATTATGCGGCTGAGAGTAAATCGGCGGACATCGCTGCGTTTTATATTAAAGATTGCACCAAGCTTCTATCTGATACCCTTCTCTTTTCTCAGCCCCTATCTTGGTTTGTGCGCACTGAAAGAGATTCGACTACTGGTGAGCTAATGGGCCCCATGATTTGCGAGGTGCAGTGGAATAAAAATCGCGTCCAATATGCGAGCCTTGTCTGTTATCAATTGGGGAATCTGTTTGGGTTTATGCGACTTTTGGATAGCTGCGGTGTTGGGATTTTTGAAGAAATTGGAAAAGGGGTCGCTAAACTTCCCCTTATAGGCCAATATGCTGCCCGAATCGGTCTTTTTGAGCTTAAGTATGCTCCCGTGATAGCCGCCTGTGTCCTTGGAACTTTTGTCACGCTATATGACATTAATAGAGCAAATGTTGAGGACATCAATGGACGTTTTGTTGCCGACAAGGCGTTAAAACTTATTTCGAGCATCACTAAGGGGATTTTGGTCTACTATCTAATGTTCCATTTACCAATGGACCGCTGGATGGCTATATCAGGTCTTCTACTGGGTCCGGCCAATTTTATTAAGTATATCGTTGAAGAGGATTTGAGTGAGACGAGGCCACAGGGCCGTCAGGATGTGGTGCCACCAACTCCTGCAGCTAGAAGAGGGGCTGCGGTAAATCTTCCTGTAGCTATCATGGTATAGTTAAAATTTGAATACTCCGTCGCTAAGCTTACGAGAAAGGGTGTTAGCGGCGACATTTTTATTGTTAGTAATTTTTTGGATTTCATTAATGATGCACTAAGAGAATGAATCTCTTGGACAAAAATAGGGAATCTTGTTAATCTTTCTCCTTTAGCTTTCTAAAGTAGATCATTGAACCTTTCAATCGATCGAAAAAGAGCCCTTAACAACTCAGAAGAGTTAAGTGGGGGCGAAGAAAAAAGAAATTTTGAGTCAGCAAATGAGTAATAAAACAGAGCGCTATAGAATTATCGGTAAGAAGCTTGGAATGACCCATGTCTTCGACGAGCAGGGGAATATGACCCCTTGTACTGTCATTGAGCTTCAGCCTAACCAGGTTGTCCAAGTGAAGACGGAAGAGCGTGATGGCTACAACGCCATTCAGCTAGCTTCCGATAAGATCAAGGTGAAGAGACCTGAAACACTTGAAAAACGTGTGACTAAACCTCGCCTTGGCCATTTTGCAAAAGCTTCAGTTGAACCGCATCGCAAGCTCATGGAGACAAGAGTTAAAAGCGTTGAAGGAATTGAAGTGGGCTCTTCTATGGGACTTGAACTCCTAGAGGGTGTAGCAAAGGTTGACGTGACGACGGAGAAGACGATTGGTAAAGGGTACCAAGGTGTGATGAAGCGCTTTGGTTTCTCTGGAGGTCCAGCCTCTCACGGTTCAGGTTTTCATAGACATGCCGGTTCGACAGGAATGCGCTCGACACCGGGACGTAACTTCCCTGGAAGTAAAAAGGCTGGACAGATGGGCGGTAAGCGCTCAACAGTTCAAAGTCTTAAAGTTGTTGAAATTTCCAAAGAGGATCATCTTCTCCTAGTTAAGGGAGCCGTACCCGGCCCCGTAGGTGGAGCAGTGATGGTCGCTCCGGCGCTGAAGTCATAATGAGATGTAAGGAAGCAGTTAAATGGCTACGTTAAAGAAATACAATCTGGCAGGAAAAGAGACAGGAGAGATTACTGTACCTGACGCTTTCAAAGATGTCAGCTCCGCTCCCCAGTCGATTAAGGATTACATAGTCGCACTTCGTGCGAACCTAAGACAGTGGTCAGCCAACACCAAGAGGCGCCGAGAGGTGAGCCACACAACGAAGAAGCCGCACCCTCAAAAGGGAACAGGCCGCGCCAGACAGGGCTCTTTGGTTGGTACACAGTTTAGAGGGGGAGGCCGTCCTTTTGGCCCTAAGCCTAAATTTGATCAGCATGTACGCATCAATAAGAAAGAGAGACGTACAGCTTTAAGAGCGCTGATAGCTGAGAAAATTGCTGAAAATCGCTGTAAGATTTTAGAGGAAAGCAAGATGGATCAGCCAAAGACGAAAGAGGCTTCAAACTTCTTTTCAGCTCTAGATCTTTCCCGCTCAGTTCTCGTGATTGATGATGTGACTGAAAAAGAGCGTGGCCAAGGAAATGAGAATTTTAAGCTAAGTATTAGGAATCTTCCCTACACAACCTACCGCTCCGCAACAACGATTAGTGGATATGACCTTATTAAGGCGCACGACCTTCTTTTGACAGAGAAGGCGTTTGAACAGATCAGCGATTGGTTGGCCCCAAAGGGCTTGAATGGGGATAAAGAGTAGAGGCATCAGTTATGTTTAGTAAAAAAGAGAGTCCTTTTAATATTGTCTACAGACAATACGTTACAGAAAAGTCCCGTACTCTACAGGAACTTAAAAACCGTGAGAGTAACCCATCGCTGGCTGCATGCGAAAACCCGAAGTATGTCTTCTTGGTCAATCCAAAGGCTAATAAGATCCAGATTAAAGGTGCGATCGAAGAGATTTATAGGGATCATGGTGTAAAAGTGACAGCTGTCAACACCATTAACGTTAAGCAGAAGGCGCGTCGAGTTCGAGGCCGTCCAGGAATGAAGGCGGGCTTTAAGAAGGCGATTGTCACTTTAGAACCTAAAGATAATTTAGAGGATCTATAAGATGTTAAAGAAAGCGAAACCGACATCTCCAGGTCGAAGAGGCCTCGTTCTGCCGGCCAACGAAACCCTGACCAGAAGAGAAGGAAGTAAGAAGGCGACTGTTAAACCGACTAAATCCCTCTTAAAAAAGCACAGCAGCAAAGCTGGCCGCAACAATATTGGTCACATTACATGCCGACACAAAGGGTCAGGACATAAGAGGCGCTACAGAGTAGTCGACTTTAAGAGAGATAAATATGATATCCCAGCAAAAGTGGCCTCTATTGAGTATGATCCGAACCGCTCCTCCTACATTGCACTACTTAATTATGCAGATGGCGAGAAGCGATACATCATCGCTCCTCAAGGCTTGAAGCAAGGTGATACTGTCCAGACAAGCACAAAGCCTCCCTTTAAAGTGGGCTGCTGCTTACCGCTAAAGTGTATGCCGATTGGCTCCACGATCCACAACATCGAGTTGATTCCTGGACGTGGTGGAAAAATGGTTCGCTCTGCGGGACTATCTGCCCAGCTGATGGCTAGAAGCGGTGGGTATGCCACGCTGAGAATGCCCTCTGGCGAAATGCGTATGGTTCCTGAAGTCTGTATGGCAACACTGGGCGCTGTTTCAAATCCTGAGCATAACCTCCGCGTGGAGGGTAAGGCCGGAAGAATGCGCTGGAAAGGAATTAGACCGACAGTTCGTGGTACGGCGATGAACCCTGTTGACCACCCGCACGGTGGAGGTGAGGGAAAGAATAAGGGTAATATTCCACAATCTCCGTGGGCCCTATATGCCCGTGGATTACGAACTCGCTCCGCGAAGAAATCAAAGAAGTTCATTATTAAAGATCGAAGGAAGAAATAAATATGGCTCGATCCTTAAAGAAGGGACCTTTCGTAGATCACCATCTAGCGAAAAAGGTGAAGAAGCAAAATGATGATGGATCAAAAAAATCGATTAAGACTTGGTCTAGACGATCGATGATTGTTCCTGAGATGGTAGGACATACGTTTGACGTACACAACGGCAGGAAGTTCCTCTCCGTCTTCGTATCAGAAAATATGGTAGGTCATCGATTGGGAGAGTTTTCCCCCACGAGGACCTTTAAAAGTCATCCAATTAAGAAGTAGGCGAAGGTAGACCTATGATGAGACATGGCGCAAGAGCTATAACGAAACATGTAAGAATCTCACCCAAAAAGGCGAGACTTGCAGCGGGATTAATCCGCGGCCTAACGGTTATTGAAGCGCAAGCTGAGCTTACCTACAGCCGTATGAAGGGTGGAAGACTGCTAAAGAAGACACTCGACAGCGCAGTGGCTAATGCAGTAATGCAGCTAGAGGTCAATAAAGAGGACCTCAAAGTTGTCGAAGTTAGAGTTGATAAGGGACCCATGTTCAAAAGGTCAAAACCGAAGAACAAGGGTGGACGTCATCCAATCTTAAAGAGAACGAGCCACTTCACCGTGATCGTTAATAAGGACTAAGGGGTCTTAAGATAAATGGGACAGAAAGGAAATCCAACAGGCTTTAGACTAATCTACCGTAGAGATTGGAGATCTCGCTGGTATGCCAACAAAAAGGACTTCGGTGCTTTTGTGGCAGAGGATAAGTTAATTAGGGACTATCTGCTTAAAAAGCAGTGCTGCCAGGGAACCTCTAAGATACTCATTAAGAGAATGAGTGAAAAGGTAGAGGTGACGATTCTAACAGCTAGACCCGGCCTCGTTATCGGGAAGAAAGGTGCTGAGATTGATCAACTGAAAAAGGATCTTTGCAAACTGACTGGAAAGCAGGTCTGGATAGAGGTTGAAGAGGTAAAACGCCCCGATCTCGACTCGCAAATCGTGGCTGACGGAATTACGAAGCAGCTAGAAAGACGTATCCCTTTTCGCCGTGCAATGAAAAAAGCGCTGCAATCCACAATGGACGCAGGAGCCGTGGGGATCAAGGTACAAGTTTCAGGCTGCGTTGGCGGAGCAGAGATTGCCCGTACAGAGTGGTACAAGCAGGGAAGTATTCCGCTTCATACACTCCGAGCAGATGTTGACTACGCATCCTCAACAGCATTCACATCGCATGGAAGCATCGGTGTAAAGGTCTGGATCAATAAAGGTGAGGTAACTCAAGCTAATAAGGAGATGATCCAATGAATATGCTGCCCAAGCGCACAAAATTTAGAAAGCAGCAGAAGGGAAGCTGCGCCGGGCTAACTAAGGGAGCCGCATTCGTCGACTTTGGTGATTATGGTATTCAAGTGCTCGAACGTGGCTGGATTACAAGTCAGCAGATCGAAGCCTGCAGGGTCACGATTAACCGATACTTTCAGAGAAAAGGAAAGGTTTGGATTCGTATTTTCCCAGACAAACCGGTTACTAAGAAACCTGCAGAGGTTCGAATGGGTAAAGGTAAAGGTAGTGTCGATCACTGGGTTGCTGTTGTAAAGCCGGGTCGCATTCTCTTTGAAGTTGGCAATGTCTCAAAAGAGATGGCACAAAACGCGCTACGAAGAGCTGCGGCTAAGCTACCTTTGAAGACACGCTTTGTTGAGAGGGTAGAGCAGGTATAGATATGAATAAAAATGTAGAAAAAATTAGAGATCAGTCAACCGAAGAGCTAGAGGTCGCTTATTTAGAGGCATCTAGGGAGCTTTTCGGTTTAAGAAACGAGCTAAGTGCAAATAAGAAGCTTGATAAGCCGCACTTGCTTACAGATGCTAAAAAAAGACGAGCTCGCATTTTAACGGTCATTAATGAGCGCAAAAATGCTGAAGCTGCGAATCAAGCGGGGAATAAGTAAAGGTTATGACGACTCCGACGAGAAATCAAAGAAAAGAAAAGAGTGGTACAGTTGTCTCCACTAAAATGGATAAGACTGCTATCGTTCGTGTGAATCGGACGATGCGTCACCCTTTGTATCATAAAGTGGTCACTGTTAGTAAAAAATATTACGCTCACAATGATCAATTTGAACTAGCAGTGGGTGATGAGGTGACGATTATGGAGACAAGACCATTGTCGAAATTAAAGCGCTGGAGAGTCGTTTCCAAGCAAGAGAAAGTATCCGCTTAAATTAAGGGAGCGCGGGAGCAAATAAGATGATACAGCAAGAATCAGAGCTCACAGTAGCCGACAATACCGGTGCTAAGCGAGTCAAATGTTTTAAAGTATTGGGTGGATCGAAAAGACGCTATGCAGGTGTTGGCGATATCATTGTCTGCTCAGTAAAAGAGGCAGCTCCCAACTCAAATGTTAAGAAGGGAGATGTTGTCAAAGCGGTGATCGTTAGAACATCGCACTACATCTCAAGAAATGATGGTTCAAAGCTACGCTTTGATGATAATGACTGCGTCATCATTGATGACAAGTTAAATCCCAAGGGATCGCGAATTTTTGGACCGGTTGCTAGAGAGGTTAGAGATCGAGGTTTTCTCAAGATCACCTCTCTTGCGCCAGAAGTGATTTAGATTAGGAAGAAGAGAGATATGTCCTACATAATAAAGGGAGACAAGGTACTAGTTATCGCAGGAAACCATAAAGGGTTGACTGGCGAAGTGCTGAAGAATGACGGCAAAAGGATTGTCGTCCAGGGAATTAATGTGCGTAAAAAACATACAAAGCCAACACAAGAGAATCCAAAAGGTGCCATCATACAGATTGAGTGCCCGATTAATCTCTCAAATGTATCGCTGTGTGTGGATGGTAAGCCAGCTAAACTCTACACCAAGGTAGATGGTAATGGCTCCAAAGCGCTCTATTATAAAGAGGGTGACAAGGAAACATGTCACCGAACTCTTAAAAAGGGGCAAAAGTAGTATGTCGCGTTTAAAAGAGAAATATACAAAAGAGATCAAAGAACAGCTTAAGAGCAAGTTCGGCTACAAAAACCCGATGATGATCCCGAGGCTTAAAACCATCGTGATTAACATAGGTGTTGCTGAAGCATCAAAAGATAAGAATACGATGCAGCAGCTTGAAACAGAGCTAGCTATGATCACCGGTCAAAAGCCGATTGTCACAAAGGCAAAAAAGTCAATTTCAAACTTTAAGTTGAGAGAAGACCAGCCAATTGGAATCAAAGTGACACTACGAGGAACTAGAATGTATGACTTCCTCGACC